>CAZMSI010000078.1:0-8287 GCA_964568895.1 uncultured Sideroxydans sp.
GCCAGGTTGGGCTGGTCGGGATAGGAAAAGATACTGATGTTGGATAGCTTGACCTTGATCCACGCCTTGCCCGAGTTGATCAGCTTTTTCTGCCGCACCCAGTTGGAAAAATCCATCTTGCCTGTCTTGAAATCCGTTGCATAGTGTTTGAGATAGGCGTCGGTATTCAGGCTGGACCAGTCCTCGCGCCATTTTTCCAGCGAGTGCATCAGCGATTCGCGGTTGCTCTTGTCCTGCGCGTCGCTCCAGACCATCTTGTCGGTGATGATCACCGGCGTGATGCCGACCTGTACCACCTTGCCGATGTCCAGCAAATCCTGGTTGGCCAGTACCACGCAGCCCTTGCTGGCGCGCGGCGGGCGGCTGTAGGTGTCGCTGGGTGTGCCGTGCAGCCAGATGCCGTGGCCGTTGCGGCCGTGCCGGCGGTCCCATACGTTGGGGTAGCTCAACGGATAGGCGCCATCGCCGTAAAGGTCGCTGAGTTTGCTCTTGGGCAGGTGGCTCCTGATGTAGTACACGCCGACCGGCGTTTTTTCATCGCCCTCGCTTACCTTGTCCGCACCCTTCTTGCCGCTGGTGATATAGAAATCCGTCACGTAGCGCGGCGTGCCGTGGTCGTTTTCGTACAGGTAGAGCGTGGATTTGCTGGTATCCACCACGATGGCGTAATGCTGGTCGGCATTCAGCTTCCACAGGTATTTCGGTTCCAGTGTAGTCGGCAGTTTTTCCTGGTAGCGCTGCAGGCGCACCCGCGCTTCGTCGCGGAAATCCGCTACGCGGCCCTGCGGTGCATGGGGCGCATCGCCGAAGGTGGTGAGCGGCTGGGCACGTGCCAGCAGCAGGTCGCCCTTGACCAGTTGCGCCAGCTTGAAGTTGGGGTTGATCTTGAGCAGCGAATCGACGTCGCTCAATGCCTGGTCGGGATGGCTGTTGGTGATGGCCAGCATGCTCCTGGCCAGCAGCGCTTCCATCTTGCGCGACTCCGGCATGATGTTGAAGCCGTCGGCATGAGCGGTGGAGGAAAGCAGGCCGGCCAGCAGCGTGGCGAACAGGACGTGGCGCATCGGCTTAGTTCCTGGCGAGTTCTTTCCGGATCAGCCATTGCCCGCCGGATTTCACCATGTCCAGTGTCTTGATGGTGGAAGATTGCAGATGGCTGGCATCATAACCCTCGCGGAAAGTCACGGTGGCATGAGTGTTGTCGCTGAATTTCACCTTGGCGTCGCTGACCTTGATGTGTATGTATTTCGGCCGGGTGAGCCGCTTGTAGCGCAAGGCTTCCCAGGCGCTGCGGCTTCTGCCGTGCGGTGTCTTGAAGTCGGGTGCATAGAACGACAGGTACTGTTTCACATTTTGCGCAGACCAGGCGGCGGCCCATCCGTGAACGGCTTTCAGCACGTCGGCACTGCTGTTTGCGGCGGTTTTGACTGGAGCAGCGGGTTCCGCGGGGGCCGGCTTGACGGGCGCCGGAGCGGCGACGGGCTGGGTGGGCGCAGTTGTTGTGGCAACCTTGACGGGCGCCGGTGCAGGGGCTGCGACAACCTTGGCAGGTGCCGGTGCGGGCTGGGCCGCGGGTGATGTAGTCGCCGGCTGCTGCGCTGTGTCCGCTTGGGCTACGATATTGTCCCGGTTGTCGGAAAACAGCTCCTTGATCAGCGCCAGTTTGGTTTTGGTGCCGGTGTTGCTGCGATCGAGTTGCAGTGCGCGGTCATAAGCCTGGCTCGCCATCTTGGCGTAAATATCGCCCAGGTTCTCGTGTGCGGTGGCATAGCTGGGGTGGGTACGTATGGCCGTTTCCAGCGCGACCCTGGCCTTGTCGTACTCGCCCTGTCCGGCATACAGCACGGCCAGGTTGTTGTAGGGTTCCGGCAGCTCCGGGTAGTCCTCGGTCAGTGCCGAGAAAACCTTGATGGCCTTGTCGGTCTTGCCCTGCTCAGTCAGGATCAGGCCCTTGAGAAAGCGTGCCTTGGCATCTTTCGGTTTGGTGGCCAGAAAGCCGTCGACCTTTTCCAGCGCATGGTCGTACTGCTTCTGCTTGAACAGCTGGTTGGCATCCTGGATTACGTCTGCGTGGGCGGAGAGCGTGAAACCCAGCAGCAAAATGCCGCCACACAGCGCGGCATATTGGCGGAAACGGTCAAGCATGCTCATAAGCGTCGTAGTTTTCCCGAAATTGATTACGGCCTGGAGTTCTGTATGGGATTCCCCCGGAGCGGCCTGAATTCTACCAAATAAGCCGGCTTGTTTCACAAGTTATCGCGCGCTTTTGCTGCTTGCCCTGCTTGGCGGCTGCGGTTTTCAGGTAAAATCCACGCATTTTCCCGGAAAAGAAAAGCCAGATAATGAGCAGCAACGCACCCGCGCCGGTTTCCCATTTCATCCGTAACATCGTCGAAGAGGACCTGAAAAACGGCAAGCACACGAACATCGTCACGCGTTTCCCGCCGGAACCGAACGGTTATCTGCACATCGGCCACGCCAAGTCGATCTGCCTGAACTTCGGCCTGGCGCTGGATTTTCAGGGCAAGTGCAACCTGCGTTTCGACGACACCAACCCGGAAAAGGAGAGCGAAGAATACGCGCAATCCATCGAGGACGATGTGCGCTGGCTCGGTTTCGAATGGTCTGGCTCCATACACTGGGCTTCGGATTATTTCGACGCGCTGCACGATTTTGCCGTCGAACTGATCGGCAAGGGCCTGGCCTATGTCGACGACCTGACGCCGGCGCAGATGCGCGAGTATCGCGGCAGCCTCAGCCAGCCCGGCAAGAATAGCCCCAACCGCGACCGTACGCCCGCCGAAAACCTTGACCTGTTCGCGCGCATGAAGAATGGCGAGTTCGCCGACGGCGCGATGGTGCTGCGCGCCAAAATCGACATGACCTCGCCCAACATCAACCTGCGCGACCCGGTGATTTACCGGATAAAAAGGGCGCACCACATCCGCACCGGCGACAAGTGGTGTATCTACCCGATGTACGATTACACGCACTGCATCTCCGACGCGCTGGAAGGCATCACCCACTCGCTGTGCACGCTGGAGTTCGAGGATCACCGCCCGCTGTACGACTGGGTGCTGGACAACATCACCATTCCCTGCCATCCGCGCCAGATCGAGTTTTCGCGGCTGGAGCTGCACTACACCATCACCAGCAAGCGCAAGCTGCTGCAACTGGTGACCGAAAAGCATGTCTCCGGCTGGGACGACCCGCGCATGCCGACCATCCAGGGCATGCGTCGGCGCGGTTATTCCCCCGAGGGCATCCGCGAATTCGCGCGCCGCATCGGTGTTTCCAAGAGCCCGAATGTTGTCGACCTGTCGGAGCTGGAAGCGGCGATCCGCGACGACCTGGAGGGTCGCGCACCGCGCGTGATGGCGGTGGTCAACCCGTTACTGGTGACCATCACCAACATCGAAGGTGCTGCTACGCGCGAGGCGGATTTTCATCCCCAGCGTCCGGAATTCGGCAAGCGTACAGTGTCGTTCGGCCACAAGCTGTTCATCGAGGCCGACGATTTCGCCGAAGTGCCGCCGCCCGGCTGGAAGCGACTGACCCTGGGCGGCGAAGTGCGCCTGCGCCACAGTTACGTGATGCGTTGCGACGAGGCTGTGAAGAATGCCGACGGCAAGGTGATCGAGCTGCGTTGCAGCATCGACCACGATACGCTGGGCAGGAATCCGGAAGGGCGCAAGGTGAAGGGCGTGATTCATTTTCTTGATTGCGAGCACGCGATGCCGGCCGCGATTCGATTGTACGACCGCTTGTTCACCGTTGCAGAGCCGGATGCGGACAGGGAAAAGGATTTTCTGGATTACATCAATCCCGCTTCATTCACCGTGGTGGAGGGATGGGTGGAGGCATGCGTGAAGGATGCAGCGCCGGAAACGTGCTACCAGTTCGAACGGCTGGGCTATTTCGTGACCGACCGCCACGATCACCAGCCCGGCAAAATGGCGGTATTCAACCGCACGGTGACCCTGAAGGATTCCTGGAACAAAGGATAGGCCGTGAGCGATGAAAAAATGAAATCGCTGAGGACCCTGACACTGGCGGTATATGTGCTGTACGCGTTGTCCTACTTTGCCGGCATCACCGCCATCATCGGCATCATCATCAACTACGTGAAAAAGGAGGATGTCGCCGGAACCTGGCTGGAAAGCCATTTTCGCTGGCAGATACGCACCTTCTGGTTCGGGCTGCTGTGGGCGGTGATTGGCACGGCCACGGTTTTCGTGGGAGTGGGCTTTGCCATATTGTTCGCCAATTTCTGCTGGATCATTTACCGCATCGTCAAGGGCTGGCTCAACCTCAATGACGGCAAACCCATGGCTTTCTGATTCATACATGCTGAAAATTCACAACACGCTCACCCGCGACAAGCAGGAATTCAAACCGATCGAGGCCGGCAAGGTGCGCATGTACGTGTGCGGCATGACGGTGTACGACTATTGCCATCTCGGCCATGCGCGCGTGATGGTGGTGTTCGACATGGTGTACCGCTGGCTGAAGGCTTCCGGTTACGAAGTGAACTACGTACGCAACATCACCGACATCGACGACAAGATCATCAAGCGTGCGGTGGAAAACGGCGAATCCATCCATCAGCTCACCGAACGCTTCATCGGCTACATGCATGAGGACGAGCGTGCGCTGGGCATTCTGGAGCCGACGCACGAGCCGCGCGCCACGCAGTACATTCCGCAGATGCTGCAGATGGTGGCGCAACTGGAAACGAACGGCCTGGCCTACCAGGCGGCGGACGGCGACGTGAACTACGCGGTGCGCAAGTTCGAGGGCTACGGAAAATTGTCAGGCAAGTCGCTGGAGGATTTGCGCGCCGGCGAGCGTGTCGAGGTGGATACGGCCAAGCACGACCCGCTGGATTTCGTGCTGTGGAAGCACGCCAAGGCGGGCGAGCCGGAAGATGCGCAGTGGGATTCGCAGTGGGGCAGGGGTCGTCCCGGCTGGCACCTGGAATGTTCGGCGATGGGGGCGGAACTGCTCGGCGAGCACTTCGACATCCACGGCGGCGGCGCCGACCTGCAGTTTCCGCACCATGAAAACGAGATTGCGCAGAGCGAAGGTGCGCATCAGTGCACGTTCGTGAACTACTGGATGCACAACGGCTTCGTGCGCGTGGACAACGAAAAGATGTCCAAGTCGCTGGGCAATTTCTTCACCATCCGCGAAGTGCTGAAGCAATACGATGCCGAAGTGGTGCGTTTCTTCATCCTGCGCGCGCACTATCGCAGTCCGCTGAATTATTCCGACGTGCATCTGGACGATGCGAAGGGGGCGCTGACCCGGTTATATACCGCGTTAAAGTCAGTTGCTGCCGCAGATCAGGCAGTGGACTGGAACGAAATTCATGCACAACGTTTCAAGGCTGCAATGGACGATGATTTCAATACGCCCGAAGCAATGGCGGTGTTGTTCGATCTTGCCAACGAAGTGAATCGTGCGCAGTCGTCTGCGCATGCAGCACAACTCAAGGCGCTCGCTGGAATTCCTGCAAGGCGGGGCAGGCGAAAGCGGGCTGGATGATGCCGCGATCGATGCGCAGATCGAAGCGCGCATCGCGGCCAAGAAGAATAAGGACTATGCCGAGGCCGACCGCATTCGCAAGGAATTGCTGGATGCCGGCATCGTGCTGGAAGATACGCCGAGCGGCACGACCTGGCGCCGTACCTAGAATTACGGCAGCTTGCCTGCCGTCACCATGCGGTTGACTAGCACGTTGGGTGATATCCAGACCATGATATCGTCAAACTGATTGCCTGATGTGGCACTGGGCGTATGGCTTACGAATACTCTGTCATTGTCGGAACTGTTAGGATTGGGGTTTTCTGCCTCATCGCTTCCGGTGCCGCCGGAGCTCCCGTTTTTCCCAATAGAATAGATTACTGCGACAGCATCGGATGTCAGTGTATCGCCTCCCGAGCAGCTTGAGCTGTTTGAACTGGCTGTCGCGCATACAATTAAGTTGGGGCTGAGGTTGGACATCCCGACTTGGCTCATTCCATTGCCACTGGTCGAGGTGAAAACGTTGCTGACGCTTGGTGTCCCGGTATAGCTCCATGAGGTGACGGCATAGCGGATTGGATTGCCCCATGCGTCCTCAAGATAGCCGGAGCTGTCGGTTCCGGAAAGACCTAGTGTCACGGCAGGTACAAAACCGTCATAAAAGTGATTGCAAGCACCGCCGCCGGATGGGTCTTCCACGCCATGGCTGGTAGAGGAGGCAGGACATGGCAGGCGGCCCTTGATGACGGCATAACCGATCAGCGCCTCCTTAATTTCGTCCAGTTGCGTGCGCGTCTCGTCGATGCCCTTTCGTTCCATCTGACTGGAGATGGTGGGCAGCAGCCCCGAGTCGTGGAGCGCCGCTGCCGCAGACGCCGTGTCCCGCGCATCCCACACCGTCCGCAACATCCGTCAGGTGGAAGTGGTGCGACACGCCGCGCAAGTCAAGGACGGGCGCATCACCAAGTTCGAAGTGGAGTTGAAGATCTTCTTCGAGTACGAGGGCTCCTGACCAGACTTATCCACACCGGACTAAGTGCGCGGCTAGAACGCATCCTCATGATGTGTCCATGCCCACAGCGCAGGTGACCACGAACCGTACCGACGGCGCCCGGTCGATCCCGCCAGATGGCGGGCCTGACCCGTCTGGGCTAACCATCATCGCCAGCAAGATCAGTCCGGCCACGCCGGCGCGCTCGGTGCTGGCGCGGCCACGACTGGTGGAATGGTTCGGTCGCCAGAGCAATGCGCGCCTGATCCTCGTATCGGCGGAGGCTGGCTACGGCAAGTCGACCCTGCTCAACGAGTTCGCTCTCCAATCCGCCGATAGGTGCGCCTGGTATCGGATGGAGACGTCCGACGGCGACTGGATCACCTTCCTCAGCCATATGGTCGCCGCACTGCGCGAGATCATCCCGGGCTTTGGCTCATCGACGGAGGCGCTACTGCGACACGTTGCCGCCATGGGTCCGTCACGCGAGGTCGTGCTGGCGCAGTTCCTCTCTGATCTCAGCCTCATCGATGCGGGCAGGATCGCGGTGATCCTCGACGACTATCACTTCGTCGAGGCCTCCGAGGATGTCCGCATGATCCTGAGCCGGGTGCTGGAACGCGCGCCGGAGGGCATGTACATCATCCTCTGTGGCAGAGGTCGGCCGAACCTGGCACTTGGGCGCTGGCTGGCTCAGGGCCGCGTGGCGCAACTCACGATCGACGACCTGCGCTTCACGCGTTCGGAGATCGAGGACCTGTTCTCGGTGGTCTATGGGCAGCCACTGGACGACGCTGCCTGCACGATCGTGGCGGAACGCACCGAGGGGTGGGCCGCGAGTCTTCGATTGGTCGCTGCCTCGATCTCCGTAACACAGCCTGATGAGGTCTCAACCTTCATCGACGCCCTCAGCGGAGCGAGCGGCCCCATCTACGACTTCCTCGCTGAAGAGGTTCTCACACGACTGTCGCCCTCGACACAGCGGGTCCTCATGCACGCCTCTCTGATCGACCGTGTGCGGCCCGAGCTCGTGTCGGCGGCCTTGTCCGTGGCGGAAGAGGTTCCAGATGCTCCAGCCGTCGAGACCGCGCTGGATGATGCCGAGGCCCTCGGACTCCTAGGCACCCAGACAGGAGCAAGGAATACCGGGCGCCGCATCCACCCGCTGTTCCGCGAGTTCCTGCAGCTTCACCTCGAGCGGGAGGCATCGGCCATCAAGATCCGTGCGATGCATGGCGCCATCGCTGCGGAAGCCGAGCCGACTGACTGGCTGGTCTCGGCCAGGCACTTCGCCCTCGCGAAGATGCCCGCGGATGGCTTGCGCGTCTTGAGCTCGGCGGCCAGCGATGCCCTCGGCAGCGGAGCATGGGGCGCTGCCGTCGAGATCGTGGACCTGATGCCGGATACGCCACCCCCAGCGGCGGTGAAGGTCATCCGAGCAAGAGCCCTCGTCAGCGATGGATTCCCTGACGACGCGCTCGCCCTCCTCTCCAGCATCGACCGCGGGACCCTCACGCCAGAGGAACGGGCACTTGTCGGCCTTACGTGTGCCGCCATCCACCATATGAACGGGGACGGCGGAAGGGTCGCCGAAGAGGTCGATGCGGTCGCCGCCGACGAGTCTGTACCGTCCGCGCTCCGCGAGGTCTCCCTCTCGTGGCGACAGATCCTGCGCGCGAGCGCTGGGGGCTGTATCACCGACGCGGTGCAGATGCTCCGCCGCTTGGCGGTCGACCAACGCCGTGCCGGCCTCCACTACTTTGCTGGCGT
>CAZMSI010000079.1:0-4633 GCA_964568895.1 uncultured Sideroxydans sp.
GCGTGCGCTCGGTCACCGACACCAGCATGATGTTCATGATGCCGATGCCGCCGACCAGCAGCGAGATCGAGGCGATGGCACCCAGCATCAGCGACAGCACCTGGGTGGTTTCGGCGGCGGTGTTGGCCATCGCGGTCAGGTTGCGGATGGAAAAATCGTTGTCCTGGCCTTCGCGAATGTGGTGGCGCTGGTGCAGCAGGTCGGTCATCGCCTTTTCCGCGGCCGGCATTGCCCCGGCCGAGGTAGCCTGCGCCATGATGAAGCGCACCGTGCCCTCGAACTGGCTACCGAACAGCTTGCGCTGCGCGGTGGTCACCGGCACCAGCACGGTGTCGTCCTGGTCGCGTCCGTCCAGGCTCTGTCCCTTGGCCGCCAGCACGCCGAGCACCACATAGGGGCTGTTGGAAATGCGGATAGTCTTGCCTACCGGGTCTTCGCCGCCGAACAGGTTCTGCACCACGGTCTGTCCCAGCAGTGCCACGCGCGTGGCGGAACGCACGTCCGAGCTGGTGAAGTCGACGCCGCTGGCAATCGGCCAGTCGCGTACCGTCAGGTAATCCGGCGTGGTGCCGTAGACTCGCGTGCTCCAGTTGTTGGGGCCGTAGATCAGTTGGGCAGTGCCGGGGACGGCGGGTGCAACCGCGGCCAGCTCTGGCAGATCCCGCAGCGCATCAGCATCGTTCACGGTCAGCGTCGGCGCCGCCCCGCCGCCCATGCGTGCACCGCCCGAGGTGGTCGAACCGGACAGGATGATGAACAGGTTGCTACCCATCGAGGCGATCGAATCCTCCACCTTGCGCTGCACACCCTGGCCGATGGCCAGCATCATGATCACCGCGCCGACGCCGATCACCATGCCGAGCATGGTGAGGAAGGTGCGCATGCGGTTCGCTCCCATCGCCACCCAGGCTTCGCTGAGCATGGCGCCGATCAAGTGGTCGACTCCAGGTGGTGGGCAGCGTGTTCGACCGGCCCGTCGTACACGATGATGCCGTCGGTCAGCCGTACCAGGCGCTGCGCATAACCGGCGATATCGGCTTCGTGGGTAACCAGCACGATGGTGATGCCGTCGCGCTGGTTGAGTTCGGTGAACAGTGCCATGATCTCGCCGCTGGTGTGGGTATCGAGGTTGCCGGTCGGTTCGTCGGCCAGGATCAGCCGGGGATGGTTGACCAGCGCGCGAGCAATCGCCACGCGCTGCTGCTCGCCGCCGGAAATCTGGTTGGGGCGCGATGACCCGTACTTGCCAAGGCCAACCTTATCCAGCATTTCGCGTGCGCGCGCGACGCGCTCGGCGCGCTGTATGCCGCGATAGACCAGCGGCAGCGCGACATTATCTTCAAGGTTGGCGCGCGGCAGCAGATTGAAGCCCTGGAACACGAAGCCGATCACCAGGTTGCGCAACTGCGCCAGTTCGTCGCCGCTCAGGTGGTTCACATCACGGCCGCTGAGCAGGTAATTGCCGCTGGTCGCCACGTCGAGACAGCCGAGAATGTTCATGAACGTGGACTTGCCGGAGCCGGACGGACCCATTACGGCGACGAACTCGCCCGGCATCACGCTGACATCCAGGCCGTGCAACACCGGCACCGGTCCGGCGCCAGTCACATATTCCTTGTACAGCCGCTCGATGCGGACGATCGGCGTGGCCGAACTGGAATCGGCAGCGGACATCAGAACAGCCTCATGCCCCGACGCTCGCTCGCTGTCTGCGCTGCCTGGCGGTCGCTGACGATGACCTTATCCCCAGGCTTCAGGTTGTTGCCCAGCACCTCGGACATCCGACTATCGGTGATGCCGATCGTCACGCGCACCGGACTGAGCTGGCCGTTTTCCAGTACGTACACGGTGCCGCCCATGCCGCCCTCCTGCCCTGCGTCCGGTGCCGCCTCGCGTTTGCGCGCACCCTGCTGCAGCGATGCATCGGAAGGATGGAAGCGCAGTGCGGCATTCGGCACCAGCAGTGCTTCCTTGCGCTGCGCGACCGTGATGTTGACATAGGCGGTCATACCCGGCAGCAACACCTTATCCGGATTGTCGACCGAGACCACCACGTCGTAGGTCACCACGTTCTGCTGCGTAGTCGGATTCAGCCGCACCTGATGCACCACACCATGAAAAGTACGGTTGGGATAGGCATCGACGCGGAACTCGGCGGACTGGCCGATACGGATGTCGCCGACGTCGGCTTCGGCATAGCTGGAATCGATCTGCATCTTGCTCAGGTCCTGCGCGATCTTGAACAAGGTCGGCGTCTGGAAACTGGCCGCGACCGTCTGCCCGACATCGACATCGCGCGACACCACCACCCCGGACACCGGAGAGCGAATCACGGTGTAGCTCAGGTTGGCGCGGTCGCGCGCCACCTGCGCCTTGGCCACCGCCACCTGCGCCTCGGCCGCCTTTAGCGCCTGCACGCTGGTATCGAGGTCCTGGCGGGTGACGTATTCCTTGGCATACAGATCGCGGTTGCGCGTTTCGTTGGCCCTGGCCAGGGCCAGCGAAGCCCGGGCGCTGGCCAGGTTCGCTTCGCTCTGTTCAAGCTGCGCGCGGGTCAGCGAAGGATCGAGTTCCAGCAGAACCTGTCCGGCTTGCACCTTGTCGTTAAAATCGGCATAGAGTTTTTTCACGATACCGGAAACCTGACTGCCGACATTTACCAGCACCACCGGATTCAGCGTGCCATTGGCGGAAACGGTCTGGGTAATGGCGCCGCGTTCCACCGCCGCGGTTGCATAGCGTTCTGCGGCGGACATTTCCTTCGGCGCAACTGCCCACCAGATGCCCGCGCCAACACCTGCCGCCAGTAGCAAGCCAATCATGATTTTCCTGCTCATGCCCGCTTTCATTTTTCGTTTATTTCTTTGCGCCGATTTGTGTCAGATCGAGCACGCCTATGGCCTGCGCCAGCGCAAGTCGGCTCGACTTGAAATTGTACAGTGCAGTCACCCGCTGCTGGCGTGCGCTGGCCAACGCACTTTGTGCATTCAGCACGTCGACGATGGACATGTTGGCCACACCGGCCTTGTAACGCCCCAGCGTCATCTGCTCGGACTGTTCGGCGGAAGCAACCAGGTCGTTGGCGCTACGCAATGCCTGGCTGTCCGTCAACATGGTCTGGTAAGCCTTCCATACGTCCAGCGCAACCTGGTTCGCCAGCAGATCGCGCGCCGCCACCCTGCCTTCGAGCACGGATTCGGCGGAACGTATCTGGTAAGTGTTGCGGAAGCCGGTGAACAGTGGAACACTGACTGAAACGGACAGGCTGCCGCTGTTGGTAGTAGGCGCGCCCGTTGTATTCTGCGAACTGGTGGAAGCGCTCAGACTGACGCTGGGCATATTCACCGCGCGGCTCGCTTCGAGTTGAGCTTCTGCCGCCTTGATCTGCGCATCCGCCGCCGCCAGGTCGGGCCGCTTTTCGCGCGCCTGCTCGATCAGCTTGCCGATGTCCTGCTCCACTGCCGGGTTGGGATCGGACACTTTCACCGGCGCCAGGGTGAATGGCCGGCTGGCGTCGAATCCCATGATGTTTGCCAATGTGCCTTGCGCGCTGTGCTCGGTGCCCTGTGCGGTGATCAGGTTGAGCGTAGCCTGGGACAAGGCGGTTTGCGCCTGCAGCTTGTCCGCCGGGGTGGCGACGCCGGCCTTGTAACGCGCCTCGGCCGCATCCAGGCTTTCCCGCGCTGCGTCCTCCGCGATTTGCGACGATGCTACGCTGGCCCGCGCCGACAGCAAAGCGTAATAGGATTGCACTGCGGTCAGAAAGTTGGCCTGCAGCGTGGCATCGCGCGTTGCATTGGCCGCGATCAGCAGTTGCTTGGCATTTTCCACGTTCGCCGAACGTGCGCCGAAATCGTACAGCAGATAGCTGGCGGTGAGGCTGATGCTGCGGCTGTTGGAACTGGACGTCTGGCCCGTGGTGCGCGCCAGGTTGTGCGAGCCGCTGCCCGACACCGACAGCGTCGGCAGATAGGACGACATGCTGACACCCAATGTCGCCGCCTGGGCCCGCGCATTGGCCCACAGCGAGCGGGTTTGCGGATTGTTGCACAGCGCCAGCTGCACCACATCGGCCAGTTGCAGCGGTTTATTGATCAGGTCCCGGTCGCACTGGCTGGCATCAGCTGTCTGGGGAAATTCCCCCGGCTCGACATATTTCCCGGTCGACAGCTGGTCGCTTTCGGCCCGTACAGGCGAGGAAAATACCGCCAGCTGGCAGACTGCCAGCGCAATCATGAGACCGAGAGAAAACCGAAACTTCTTATTCACGATAAACCGCAAGCAATAGTTGGTTGATGCGTACGAAATAATAGGCGAATCATGGCGCGGCGTTTGTATTTATTTGTATAGCTTTGTATCCATTAACCGGCCCGGAGTTCCTGCCGGCCACCACAAGCAGCCGCTACCCGGAAGTTTGCTGCTTCCCCGCCAGATACAGCCAGGTTTCCACCACCGTATCCGGATTCAGCGAGATCGCCCCGATGCCCTGCTCCATCAGCCATTTCGCGAAGTCCGGATGGTCGGACGGCCCCTGCCCGCAGATGCCGATGTACTTGTCCAGCTTGCGGCAGGACTGGATCGCCATGCCGATCAGCGCCAGCACCGCCGGGTTGCGCTCGTCGAACGAACCGGC
>CAZMSI010000079.1:4733-8256 GCA_964568895.1 uncultured Sideroxydans sp.
CAGGCTGGAATACTCGTTCGACTTGAAATCGGAAAAGCGCAGGATCACCGGCTTGGGCGCAAACGCTGCAGCCAGCATGGCAATGCCTTCGGCCATTTTCTCCACGTAGAAATCCACCGGCGAAGCATAGCCCGCACAGCGCGCTTCGACCTGTTCCTTCAGCTCGGCTGACAGGTTCGGGTAGTCGAGTGCGGCCTTGGGATGGATTCCGATCATGCGCGCAATCACGAACTCCAGCCGCGCCAGCCCCACGCCGTGATTCGGCAGGCGGCAAAACTCGAACGCCAGCTCCGGGTTGGCCACGTTCATCGAAATTTTCAGCGGCGGCTCCGGCATCTTGTCCAGCGCCAGGTCGATCACCTCGACCTCGAGCTTGCCCATGTACACCCTGCCGATGTCGCCCTCGGCGCAGGAGATGGTGACCGCTTCGTCATGCTTGAGTGTGCTGGTCGCCTCGCCGCAGCCGACCACCGCCGGGATGCCCAGCTCGCGTGCCACGATCGCAGCATGACAGGTGCGCCCGCCACGGTTGGTGACGATGGCCGAGGCACGCTTCATCACCGGCTCCCAGTCCGGATCGGTCATGTCGGTGACCAGCACGTCGCCCGGCTGCACCATGGACATCTGGCTGGCATCCGGCACCAGGCAGACGCGGCCGCCGCCGATTTTCTGGCCGATGGCGCGGCCGGTAATCAGCACCTCGGATTTTTCTTTCAATCGATAGCGGCGCAGCACATCCACATTGCTGCGCGCCTGCACCGTTTCGGGTCGCGCCTGCAGGATGTACAGCTTGCCATCGGCGCCGTCCTTGCCCCATTCGATGTCCATCGGGCGACCGTAATGTTCCTCTATGGCCAGCGCATAACGCCCCAGTTCCTGCGCCTCGGCGTCGGAAATACAGAAGCGCTGCTGCTCCTCTGCGGAAGTTTCCAGGGTACGCACCGAGCGTCCGGTTTCGTTCGCCTCGCCGAATTCCATCCTGATTGCCTTGCCGCCCAGGTTGCGGCGGATCACCGCAAGCTTGCCCTGCTTCAGCGCCGGTTTGTAAACGTAAAACTCGTCGGGATTGACCGAGCCCTGCACCACGGTTTCGCCCAGGCCGTAGGCCGCGGTAACTAACACCACCTGGTCGAAACCGGATTCGGTATCCAGCGTGAAAATCACGCCGCTTGCGCCGATATCGCTGCGCACCATACGCTGGATGCCCGCCGACAGCGCCACGTCCTTGTGCGCAAATCCCTGGTGCACGCGGTAGGAGATGGCGCGGTCATTGTACAGCGAGGCGAACACCTGCCTGACCGCCGACAACAGATTGTCGGCGCCGGAAATATTGAGGAAGGTTTCCTGCTGCCCGGCGAAGGAAGCGTTAGGCAGATCTTCCGCCGTGGCGGAGGAGCGCACTGCCACCGAAATGCCCTCGCCCTCGCGTTGCAGCATTGCGGCGTAATATTCGCGCAGTTCAGCTTCCAATTGCGGCTGTAGCGGGGTTTCCACAATCCACTGCCGCACCTGGCTGCCGGCCTCGGCCAGTGCCCTGACGTCGGAGATGTTGAGTTTGTCGAGCAATTCATGGATGCGCTGGTCCAGTCCACCCTGAGCCAGGAAGTCGCGATAGGCGGCAGCGGTGGTGGCGAAGCCGCCGGGCACGCGCACGCCCAGCGCACCCAGTTGTGAAATCATTTCGCCCAGCGAGGCGTTCTTGCCGCCCACGCTACCCACGTCGCCCATGCGCAACGTCTCGAACCACGCGATATACTGTGCCATGTTCATCTCCGTTCAGCAGTTGACCAGATGACAACGATTCAACAATGACATGATAGACCAGTTGGGGAGCGACAGGAACAATGAGCGCAATACGTACCGCATTTTTCGTTTCCGACCACACCGGGCTGACCGTGGAAACCCTGGGACGCAGCCTGCTCAGCCAGTTCGACGGCGTCGAGTTGCAGCGGGTAACGCTGCCTTTCATCGACACCGAGGAAAAAGCACGCGCTGCAGTCGCGCAGATCAACGATGTCGCACAGGAAAGCGGGCAAAGTCCGCTGGTATTCAGCACGCTGACCCCGACGAAAATCCGCAATATCCTGGCGGAATGCAACGGGCTTTTCCTCGACCTGTTCGACATGTTCATCGAACCGCTGGAAACCGAGCTCGGCGTCGCCTCCGCGCACGCAGTCGGCCGCTCCCATGCCGCAGGCGCCGGCTATACGTCACGCATCGATGCAGTGAATTACGCGCTGGATCACGACGACGGCGGCATCACCCGCGAGCTGCACCGCGCCGACATCGTGCTGATCGGAGTATCGCGCTGCGGCAAGACGCCGACCTCGCTCTACCTCGCATTGCAGTTCGGTATTTATGCCGCGAATTATCCGCTGGTGGAAGAGGACTTTACCTCCAGGGATCTGCCCGCCCCGCTCCAGCCGCTGCACGGCAGACTGCACGGCCTGACCATCTCGCCGGAACGACTGCACCAGATCCGCGACGAGCGCTCGCCCGGCAGCCGCTACGCCTCGCTGGAAAACTGCCGCCGCGAGGTACAACAGGCACAGAACATGATGACCCGATTCGATATTCCTTCCCTGGACGTGACCACCATGTCGGTGGAGGAGATCGCCACCACCATCGTGCATCGCTGCGGCCTGAAGCGGTAAACGAATGTTCAGCAATATCCAAAGCAGGGAAATATACTGAATACCATGCCACTTCAAAAACCCATAACCAAGGATCACTGGAAAGATCTGGCGAGCCAATGGAACAGGATTGGCCCGCCATTGCGTCCCTCTCCGGAAGATGTGCAAATCGCCCAGCAATTGCTAGGCACGGCGGAAGGTTTGCACCTGCTGCTTGGCGTTACGCCGGAATTGAGCAATTTGACGCCACAACTGGTTGCCATCGACAACAATGCCGGCATGATCGGTGCGGTCTGGCCGGGAAATTGTACGGGGCACAATGCCGTTCAGGCAGACTGGCTCGACATGCCATTCGCGGATCATTCTTTCGATGCCGTCATCGCGGATGGCAGTTTCTCATTGCTGCACTATCCCCTGCAGTACCGGCAACTATTCTCCCAACTCAAGCGAATAATGAAGCCTGGCAGCAAACTGGTGCTCAGGGTCTTCGCCAGCCCGGTCGCCGGGGAAACCTGCGCGGCGGTTTGCCACGATGCGATGGTGGGCCAAGCGGGTGGTTTTCATGCCTTCAAGTGGCGCCTGGCAATGGCGCTGGCCGCAGAATCGCAGAATCCCAACATTTCCGTCGCCGATATCCACGAAATATTCTGTCGCTTGCTGCCGGACCGAATGCAGCTTGGCGACGCCACCGACTGGAGCCAGGAAGATATTGCCACCATCGACTTCTACCAGGGATCGCCGGCACGCTACAGCTTTCCCACCCTGCAGCAGCTGCGGCAGGTCATGTCGCCTGAGTTCAGTGAAACCGGCTTGATGCATGGATCATATGAACTTGCCGAACGCTATCCCACATTGGTTCTGGAGATCGCCAAGTGAGCAAAGACCACGTC
>CAZMSI010000080.1:0-8235 GCA_964568895.1 uncultured Sideroxydans sp.
CGATCGTGCTGACCGGTTCGCTGCCTGTGCTGCCGGATGCTTTCCTGAACAGCCTGAAGCCGGGTGGCCGCCTGTTCGCCATTCTCGGCGATGCGCCGGCGATGGAGGCGCAGCTGATTACCTGCAAGGCGCCGGGCGTGTTTGAAACTGAAAAACTGTTTGAAACCAGCGTTGCCCCGTTGCAGAACGCACTGCAGCCCGAGCGTTTCGTATTCTGAATTAAGGCGCGCTGGCCGGGCCGGGGCCGGGCAAAGGGTTGCAACTTCCCCCGACAAGCTATATATTAGCGTTTGCTAATATTTAACGCAGGGCCTGCAAGCTATGACTACTACTAAATTTCTGGTTGCCGTGCTGGCGGCGTGGGGTATGGCCTTTTCGGCCGGCGCGACCGATCTGCTGCAAACCTATCATGCTGCGCAATCGCAGGATCCCGTGTTTGCCGCGGCGGTCGCCGCGCATCAGGCCGGGCTGGAAAAGCTGCCGCAGGGCCGCTCCCTGCTGTTGCCCAACATCAGCCTGAACGCCAGCAGCACCTACAATCAGGACCGGGTCGAATATCCCAATGCACCGGTCGGGCTTCCCTTCCAGCCGGGACAATACAACTTCAATACTCATGGCTACGGCGTGACGCTGGTGCAGCCGCTGTTCCGTTTCCAGAACTGGGAAGCTTACAACGAAGCCGACCTGCAGGTGGTGCAGGCGGAGGCGCAATTCAAGAGTGCGCAGAACGACCTGATCCTGCGCGTGGCGAAAGCCTACTTCAACGTGCTGATCGCACAGGACACTGTCGAACTGGCCGAAAAACAGAAGGCTGCGATCACCGAACAACTGGAACAGGCCAAGCGTAATTTCGAGGTGGGTACCGCCACCATCACCGACACGCACGAGGCGCAGTCGCGCTATGACCTGGTCAGTGCGCAGGAGATCGCTTCGAGAAGCGACCTCGAGATCAAGAAGCGTGAACTGCAGCAACTGACCAACACCATGCCGGATGAGCTGCGCCAACTTGGCGACAAATTCCAGCTGGAGCCGCCGCAGCCGGCCGCACAGAAAAAATGGGTGGACATGGCGGAACAAGGCAACCTGCAACTGGCGGTGGCGCGGGCCGGAGCGGAGCTTGCCAACCGCGAGGTCAAGCGCAGCTTCGGTGGCCACTTGCCGACCGTGGACCTGGTGGCGAATTACTCGAAGAATTATGCCAACGGCGGCAGTTTCGGTTTCGGCAGCGACAGCCGCAACAAGTCGGTGGGCGTGCAGGTGAATGTGCCGCTTTTCGAGGGCGGGGCGACCCAATCGAAATTCCGCGAGGCCCAGGCCAATCGCGATCGCGCCAGACAGGAACTGGAAAACGCGCGGCGCAATGTCGATACACAGACGCGCCAGGCCTATCTGGGTGTGGTCAACGGCATCGCCCAGGTGAAGGCATTGCAGGCGGCGCTGAAATCCAGCCAGAGTCTGCTCGAATCGAGCAAGCTGGGAGAGCAGGTCGGCGTGCGCACCAACCTCGACGTGCTGAATGCGCAGCAACAGCTTTATTCGACGCGCCGTGATCTGTATCAGGCAGAGTACAACTATCTGATCAGCGAACTACAGCTGAAGGCGGCCACAGGGCAGCTGAGCGAGAAAGACCTGGATATGGTCAATCAGGCGCTGTACTAGTATCCTGTTGCCGGTCATGGTCAACGAGGGCGGTCGCCCTGCTCATACATGCTGAACGAATCGGCACCGGCACCCGAAAATATTGCGATAGTCCGTTTTTCCGCCCTCGGCGATGTAGTGCTGGCGCTGCCGCTGCTGCACACGCTGCAAAAAAAATTTCCACGTACCAGGATTACCTGGATTACCAGCCCCCTGGGCTATGAGATGCTCAAGGGGCTGGAGGGTGTTGAGTTCGAGGTGTTCGACAAGCCAGGCACCCTGGCTGACTACCGCAACTTCTACCGCGCGTTCCGGAATCGCAGGTTCGACGCGGTGCTGGCGCTGCAGGCGAATCTGCGTATCAACCTGTTATATCCCGCTTTGCATGCGCCGGTGAAAATCGGCTTCGACCGGATGCGCGCCCGCGAGGGCCAATGGCTGTTCTGCAACCGGCAGATAGAATATTCCGGGCCGCACCTGCTGGACAGTTTCCTGGCTTTTGGCGAGCGTCTCGGCACAACATCGCAACCCATCGAATGGCAGCTACCGATATCCGATGCCGACAGGACATGGGCAGAAGCAGCACTGAAAGGTTTGCCGCGTCCCGTCATCGCCATGCATCCGGTCAGCAGCAAGGCCGAGCGCAACTGGCCGCTGGAGCGTTATGCGGAAACGGTAACGGCGGCACGGGATAAGGGGCAGTGCAGCTTCGTGTTTACCGGCGGCGACAATCCCGTGGAACAACAATACTGCGCGCATCTGGTGCAGACGGCCGGGACGGGCGGATTCAACCTGTGTGGCCGCACCACGCCCAAACAGCTGGCTGCACTGCTGGGTCAGGTGGACGGCCTGATCGCGCCGGATACCGCCGCGGTGCACCTGGCGCGGGCGATGGGCACGCCGGTGATCGGCCTGTATGCGGTGGCTTCGCCCGAACTGAGCGGTCCTTATGGACAGATGGAATTCATGGTGAATCGTTATCCCGATGCTGTTAGAAAACTGCTGGGCAAGGACCCGGATCGCGTGCCGTGGAATACGCGCGTGCACCACCCGGATGCTATGCGCCTGATTACCGTTGAAGACGTGCTGCAACAACTCGACCGGCTGCTGGAAAACAAATGATGCCGCGCCTTTTTTATACCCTGCTGCTGTGGCTGTCGCTGCCGTACGCGTTAGCGCATCTGTGGCTGCGCTCACGCAAACAGCCGGAATACCTCGAACACGTGGGGGAGCGCTTCGGGCGCTACCAGCCATATTCCGGCAAGCCGGTCATCTGGCTGCACACGGTTTCCGTCGGCGAAACCCGTGCCGCGGCCAACCTGGTGCAGCGACTGCAGGAAAGTTATCCCGCTCACCAGCTGCTGTTGACGCATACCACGCCGACAGGTCGGGCGGAGAGCGAGAGGCTTTACGGGGATGGGGTGATTCGGACCTACCTGCCTTACGATTACCCGTTCGCAGTCGGGAAATTCCTGAAAAATTTCAGGCCGGATCTGGGCGTGCTGATGGAAACGGAAATCTGGCCCAACCTGATACATGCCTGCCATGAGCGTCATATTCCGCTGTTGCTGCTGAATGCGCGCATGTCGGAAAAGTCGGCGGGACGCTATGCGCGCTACCCGAACCTGACGCGAACCGCCCTGAACGAGTTGAGCGGCATTGCGGCCCAGACCCGGGCCGACGCCGAACGGCTGGAGCAGCTGGGCGCACATGACGTTGCGGTGATGGGCAACCTCAAGTTCGATATCCAGCCGCCGCCGGACATGTTGCAACTGGGCGCGGTGCTGAGGCAGCGCTTCGGCGCAGGACGGAAAGTTTTCCTGGCCGCGAGCACGCGCGAGGGCGAGGAGGAGTTGCTGCTGGATATGTTGGCTACCCTCGACATTCCGGAGCTGCTGACCGTCATTGTGCCGCGCCATCCGCAGCGGTTTGGGGCGGTGGCCGAAATGCTGGTGCGGCGCAATTTCGAGTTCGTGCGCAGGAGCGAGGAGAGCGCGGTTCCGCCCGATGTACGGGTGGTGCTGGGCGACAGCATGGGCGAAATGTTTGCCTACTATGCCGCCTGCGATATCGCGTTCATCGGCGGCAGCCTGCTGCCGTTCGGCGGACAGAACCTGATGGAAGCGTGCGCCGTGGGTAAACCGGTGCTGATCGGGCCACATACCTACAATTTTGCAGATGCCAGTGAGTCGGCGGTTGAATGCGGCGCCGCGCTCAGAGTCGATAAGCCATCCGATCTTGGAGACTGGCTACGCGATTTGTTTGCAAACGAGGCAAGCGTGAGCGCAATGAGCCGTGCAGGCATGACCTACATCAGGGAAAACCAGGGAGCGACGGATAAGTCGATTCACATAATTGGAAAATTTATGAATCCTTCGAAGCATTGAGAAGGATTCCTGAATAATGCCTGTATCTTGAATGATCAGGCTTGAGGCATTGCCCAATCCGTTACCGGAAAGCAGGTCTGTTCAGTCTTCGGGTCTTGAGAAAAGTATGTAAATGAACAGCGCCAGGACTGGCGACAGAATGAGAAGTATAAGGAATACGACTTCATATGACATTGGGAATCAGGGTTTCTTATGGAGGCCGAATTTATGAATCTTTTGGACAGCTATCACCTGTTGGCGAGGAAGGTTGCACGGTTCCGGTAAAACCGTGCCCCTTCCTCCGGCAGCAGATTAGTCCCTGTTATGGTCAGACCTCTCGCGTTCCCGGAAATTGACGCGACGAAAATCGTCGTGCTCAACCGGGGCGACATGCTCAACGTGGACGGGCTGAATAACAACGGGAGCCGGTTGGCTTTCGTTGGACTCCGCCAGCATTACACCCAGGGCGCCGCCCAATGCAGCGCCAGCCACGGCACCGCTCTGTCCGCCCATGCTTTGACCAATGGCGGCACCAGCAGCACCGCCGATGGCACCCGAAACGATCTCGGAGGAATCGGCAGCCATGGCCGCATTAGAGGAAAGCATTCCAAGCAGGGACATGCCTAATACAATGTGGATTTTGCTCAATTCAATTCTCCTTCAAATTGGACTTCCCGTTTTGAATGGCATGTATCCATTCAATAGCGGTTACTCTGAATGAGCAATATTAATGCAGCCTTAATTGGGGGCACATTCTGTTTGCGTGGGGTCTTTCATGGCAAAAGGAGTTAAAATCGGCGCTCAATCAGATTCGGTATTTAGGCAAAAAATCCAATTGGCCATCACATGAAAAAAATTCTGGTTACCGGGGGGGCGGGCTTTATCGGTTCGGCGGTTGTGCGCCAGTTTATTCACGAAACCGAAGATTCGGTGGTCAACGTGGACAAGCTGACCTACGCCGGCAATCTGCTGTCCCTGACATCGGTGTCGGACAATCCGCGTTACCGCTTCGAGCATGTCGACATCTGCGATGCGGCCGGGATGGCGCGAATTTTCCGGGAGCACCAGCCGGATGCGGTGATGCACCTGGCGGCGGAATCGCACGTTGACCGCTCGATTACCGGTCCTGCGGAGTTCATCCAGACCAACATAATCGGCACTTACACCTTGCTGGAGGCGGCGCGCGGCTACTGGGAAAAACTGGATGCCGAGCGCAAAGATATCTTCCGCTTCCATCACATTTCCACCGACGAAGTCTATGGCAGTCTGGACGATGGAGGCTTCTTTGCCGAAGAAGACGCATACCGGCCGAATTCTCCCTACTCGGCCAGCAAGGCTTCTTCCGACCACCTGGTGCGTGCCTGGCACCATACCTATGGATTGCCGGTAGTCACCACCAATTGCTCGAACAACTACGGTCCTTACCATTTTCCGGAGAAGCTCATTCCGCTGATAATCCTGAATGCGCGCGATGGCAAGCCGCTGCCGGTTTATGGCAAGGGCGACAATATCCGGGACTGGCTGTACGTGGACGACCATGCGCGCGCATTGCGGCTGGTGCTGGAGCGGGGGCGTGTGGGCGAAACCTACAACATCGGCGGCTGGAACGAGAAAACCAACCTGGAGGTGGTGCATGCGGTGTGCGCGATACTCGACGAACTGTATCCGCAAGGCGCGCCGCATGACCGGCTGATCACCTTCGTTCCGGATCGGCCGGGGCACGACTGGCGCTATGCGATCGATGCCGGCAAGATCGAGCGCGAGCTGGGCTGGCGGCCGGAAGAAACTTTCGAGAGCGGTTTGCGCAAGACGGTGGAGTGGTATCTGGCCAATGGCGAGTGGGTGAATAGCGTGACCAGCGGCGAGTACCAGAACTGGATAACCCAGAATTATCAGGCGCGGGGTAATAAATGAAGGGTATCGTTTTAGCAGGCGGTTCGGGCACGCGGCTCTACCCGGTGACGCAACCGGTCTCCAAGCAGTTGCTGCCGATCTACGACAAGCCGATGGTGTACTACCCGCTGTCCGTGCAGATGCTGGCCGGCATCCGCGATGTGATGATCATCTCCACCCCGCAGGACACGCCGCGCTTTGCCCAGTTGCTGGGAGACGGCTCGCAGTGGGGCATGAATTTTTCGTATGCGGTGCAGCCAGCCCCGGAAGGGCTGGCCCAGGCTTTTATCATCGGTGCCGATTTTATCGGCAACGACAGCTGCTCGCTGGTGCTGGGCGACAACATTTTTTACGGGAACGATTTCGAACGGCTGCTGCAGTCTGCGACCAGCAAGGAAAGCGGGGGCACGGTCTTCGCCTACCATGTGCACGACCCGGAGCGCTATGGCGTGGTGGAATTCGACCGCAATGGCCGCGCGATCAGCGTGGAGGAAAAGCCCGCGCATCCCAAATCCAGTTATGCAATAACCGGGCTGTATTTTTACGACAACGACGTCATCGAGATTGCCAGGTCGATCAGGCCGTCGGTACGGGGCGAACTTGAGATTACCAGCGTCAACGAAGCGTATCTCAGGCGCGGCCAGTTGGACGTACAAGTGATGGGGCGGGGTTATGCCTGGCTCGATACGGGGACGCACGAATCACTGCTGGAAGCCGCGCTGTTCATCCAGACACTGGAAAAACGCCAGGGCCTGAAGATCGCCTGCCCGGAAGAGATTGCCTATCGCAATGGGTATATCGATGCCGAACAATTGCAGAAGCTGGCCGAGCCCCTGGCCAAAAATGCCTACGGGCAGTATCTGCTGGGCATCCTGAAAGAGGAGAAGTTCTGACGTGCAGATTGTCGAGACAGGAATCCCCGGCTTGCTGGTGATCGAACCCAAGGTATGGGGTGATGCGCGCGGCTTCTTTTTTGAAAGCTATAACCAGCGTCGTTTCGAGGAGCTGACCGGCGTCAGGAAAACATTCGTGCAGGACAATCATTCGCGTTCGGCGCGCAATGTGTTGCGCGGCCTGCATTACCAGATCAGGCAGCCGCAGGGCAAACTGGTGCGGGTGGTGGCGGGAGAGGTCTACGACGTGGCGGTGGATATCCGCCGCAGCTCGCCCACCTTCGGTAAATGGTTCGGCCTGCACATGTCGGCCGACAACAAGAAGATGCTGTGGATTCCCGAGGGTTTTGCCCATGGCTTCGTCGTGCTTTCCGAACATGCCGAGTTTCTGTACAAGACCACCGATTACTGGGCGCCGGAGCATGAGCGCTGCATCCGCTGGAATGATCCGGAACTGGCGATAGACTGGCAGATCTCGGGAGAGCCTGTACTTTCGGCCAAGGACCAGGCGGGCAAGCCGTTCCGCGATGCCGAGGTGTTTGCGTGAAAACCATACTGCTGACCGGCAAGAACGGCCAGGTAGGATGGGAACTGCAACGGACGCTGGCACCGCTCGGCAAGGTGGTGGCGTTTGATGCGGACGAACTCGATCTGGCCGATGGCTCTGCAGTCCGTAAAAAGGTGCAGGAAATCCGCCCGGACATCATCGTCAATCCTGCGGCCTATACTGCGGTGGACAAGGCCGAAAGCGAACCGGAGCTCGCGCAGGCGGTGAACGGTGTTGCTCCCGGTGTGCTGGCTGAAGAGGCGGAGCGCCTCGGTGCCTGGATGGTGCACTATTCCACTGATTACATATTCGACGGTATCAAACAGGGCGCCTATCTCGAGACTGATGCGCCGAATCCGCAGAGTGTGTACGGCAAAACCAAGCTGGCGGGCGAAGAAGCGGTGTGCGCGGCGGGTGGGAAATATCTCATTTTGCGCACCAGCTGGGTGTATGGCAGCCGCGGGCACAACTTCATGTTGACCATGCTGCGTCTGGCCAGAGAGCGTGACGAATTGCGAATCGTGGACGACCAGATCGGCGCGCCAACCTGGTGCCGCTCGCTGGCCGAGATCACGGCACAGATGATGGCGCAGATTCATGCGCCGGGTGCCGCGAGGCAGGATGAAGCAAATCTTGCCGGGATATATCACCTCACTTCTTCCGGCGCGGTGTCATGGCACGGTTTTGCACAGGCAATCCTTGAGGAGGCGAGCATCGAGCCGCGCCCCGGGCTTGTCGCTATTCCTTCGACCGAATATCCGACACCGGCGCATCGGCCTGCGAATTCGGTACTGTCCAATGAAAAGCTCAAGCGGATATTCGGGCTGGATGCAGGAGACTGGCTCGACAACTTGAGGCTATGCCTTGCGGAGTAATTTCGGTTCGCATGCAGATAACA
>CAZMSI010000081.1:0-8182 GCA_964568895.1 uncultured Sideroxydans sp.
GGCGAGGGGGTGAGGCTGATGCGGTCGGCCAGTTCCTGGTTGCTGATGCGGCCGTCCTCCTGCAGTACGCGCAATATGTCCAGATCGTAGCGGTCGAGTTTCATGATATTTCCTCAATTCTTCGATATTTGAAGGATAATTTTACATATCAGATAAATATTGGCAATTATATTGCTTAAATAGTGGATTTTGTCGTGTAATTAGCAAGCGCCTGCCTCGGCCATCCTTATATGATGCTTCCATCTATCTGAAAGGAGGTGGAATCATGCTGAAACACCCGGAAACCAAATACCGCCCGTTCCCGCCGGTCGCGCTGACCGATCGGCAGTGGCCAAACCGTACGATCACCAAGCCGCCGGTCTGGATGAGCACGGATTTACGGGACGGTAACCAGTCGTTGTTCGAGCCGATGGATGCGGAACGCAAATTGCGCATGTTCCGCACACTGTGCGAGATCGGCTTCAGGGAAATCGAGGTGGGGTTTCCGTCGGCATCGCAGACCGAGTTCGGTTTCGTGCGCACGCTGATCGAGGGTGGGCATATTCCGGATGACGTCACCATAGAAGTATTGACCCAGGCGCGCGAACATTTGATCCGACGCACCATGGAATCGCTGCGAGGCGTGCGTCGCGCCATCGTTCATGTCTACAACGCGACTTCTGAGCCATTCCGCAACGTCGTGTTTGGCATGAGCAAGGCGGAAGTGGTGAGTATGGCAGTGAATTCTGTACGGCTGATTCGGGAACTGGCAGACGAACAGCCTGGGACGGAGTGGGTGCTCCAGTACAGTCCCGAGACGTTCTCCGGAACCGAGCTTAATTTTGCGCGCGAAATCTGTGACGCGGTTACTGCGGCCTGGGGTGCGTCTCCGGACGACAAGGTCATCATCAACCTGCCGACCACGGTGGAGGTGGCGACGCCGAATGTCTATGCCGACCAGATCGAGTGGATGCACCGCAACCTGGCGCGGCGCGACAGCATCGTGCTGAGCCTGCACACGCACAATGACCGCGGCACCGCGGTTGCCTCGGCCGAGCTGGGCCTGATGGCTGGCGCCGACCGCGTCGAGGGCTGTCTGTTCGGCAACGGCGAGCGCACCGGCAACGTGGATATCGTGACGCTTGCCTTGAACCTGTACACGCAGGGCGTCGATCCGGGCCTGGATTTTTCCGATATCAATGCGGTAGCGCGTACGGTGGAATACTGCAACCAGTTGCCGATTCATCCTCGTCATCCCTATGTGGGCGACCTGGTGTTCACCGCGTTTTCGGGGTCGCACCAGGATGCAATCAGGAAGGGTTTCGCGGCGCAGCGCCCGGACGATTTCTGGAGCGTGCCCTATCTGCCGATCGACCCGAAGGATGTCGGGCGCAGTTACGACTCGGTGATCCGCGTCAACAGCCAGTCAGGCAAGGGCGGCATCGCCTATCTGCTGGAAACTGAATACGGTGTGGTGATGCCGCGCCGTCTGCAGATCGAGTTTTCATCGGTTGTGCAGCAATACACCGATAGCTATGGCGGGGAAGTTGCTGCTGCGGAGATATGGCAGCTGTTTGAGCAAACCTATCTCGGTGCCTCTGGTTCAGTATGTTATCGGGAGCATCACCTGTTCGAGCGCGGTGAAGCGCAGGGCATACGGTTGAATATGGAGATCGACGGCGTTTCCCATTTGCTGGTGGGCGAGGGAAATGGCCCCATCGATGCGGCGGTACATGCCTTGCAGGGTGCTGGCATTTACGTGCAGGTGCGTAGTTATGAGGAAAGATCGATGGGTGCCAGTGGCGAAGGCGGTGACGCTTCGGCCTGTGCTTTCCTGGAAATCACAGGCTCCGAAGCGGGTGATGAATGCCATGGCGTGGGAATTGATGCGAACATCGTCACGGCATCGATCAAGGCCTTGCTGAGTGGCGTCAACCGGCTTCGGATACAGGGTGTTGTTGGGATCAGCGCGGCGGCTGTGGCATAATCACCAGTCCTGTTGGAAACGAAAATGAGCACAAAAACCTTATACGACAAACTCTGGGATTCGCATGTGGTGCGGCAGGAAGCCGACGGCACCGCATTGATCTATATCGACCGCCACCTGGTGCACGAGGTGACCAGCCCGCAGGCATTCGAAGGCCTGAAGCTGGCACAGCGCAAGCCGTGGCGCACTGCTTCGATGCTGGCGGTGCCGGACCACAACGTGCCAACCACGCACCGCGACAGCGGCATCGCCGACCCGGTGTCGCGTCTGCAGGTGGAGACGCTGGATGCCAATTGCGCCGAGTTCGGTGTGACCGAGTTCAGAATGAATGACATTCGTCAGGGCATCGTGCATGTGATCGGCCCGGAGCAGGGCGCGACCTTGCCGGGCATGACCGTGGTCTGCGGTGATTCGCACACCAGTACGCACGGCGCGTTTGCTGCGCTGGCACACGGCATTGGCACCTCCGAGGTCGAGCACGTGATGGCGACGCAATGCCTGGTGGCGAAGAAATCGAAGGCGATGCTGGTCAGGGTCGAGGGCGAATTGGGCCGCGGCGTGACCGCGAAGGACATCGCGCTTGCCGTGATCGGCAAGATCGGCACCGCGGGCGGCACCGGCCATGCAATCGAATTCGGTGGCAGCGCGATCCGCGCGCTGTCGATGGAAGGCCGCATGACCTTGTGCAACATGGCGATCGAAGCCGGCGCACGCGCGGGCATGGTCGCTGCGGACGACACCACCATCGACTACGTCAAGGGCCGGCCGTTCGCGCCACAGGGCGAGAACTGGGACAAGGCCGTGGCTTGGTGGCGTACCTTGCACAGCGACGAGTGTGCGCAGTTCGACACGGTGGTGGAACTGGATGCCGCCGAGATCAGGCCGCAGGTGACCTGGGGCACTTCGCCGGAAATGGTGGTAGCGGTCGACGGGCGCGTGCCCGATCCGGCCTCCGCATCCGACGAAGTGAAACGCCAGGACTGGCAGCGTGCTTTGCAATACATGGGCTTGCAGGCAAACACGCCGATCAGCGAAATCGGCATCGACAAGGTGTTCATCGGTTCCTGCACCAATGCGCGCATCGAGGACATGCGCGCGGCGGCCGCCGTCGCCAGGGGCAAGAAGGTGGCCGCCAACGTCAAGCTGGCGATGGTGGTACCGGGCTCTGGCCTGGTCAAGGAACAGGCCGAGAAGGAAGGGCTGGACAAAATATTTATCGAGGCCGGTTTCGAGTGGCGCGATCCCGGCTGTTCAATGTGCCTGGCGATGAACGACGACCGGCTGGAACCGGGCGAGCGCTGCGCCTCGACTTCGAACCGCAACTTCGAGGGGCGCCAGGGGCAGGGCGGGCGCACTCATCTGGTTAGTCCGGCAATGGCTGCTGCCGCAGCGATTGCAGGCCATTTTGTGGATGTCAGCAAGGAGTAAACGATGAAGCGGATATTGATGTTGTTGGCGTTGCTGTTGATGGCGCAAGGCGTGCTGGCCGAAGAAGAGAGCGTTGGCAAGAAGATTGGCGACGGCGTTAAAAAGGGCGGCGAAGTCGTGGGGCACGGCATCGAAAAGGGTGCGGATGCAACTGCCAAAGGACTCAAGAAGGCCAGCAAGGCCACCGTCAAAGCAGTCAAGAAAGCCGAAGAGTGGGTCGGTGAGAAGATGGAAAAAGGCGGCGAAAAATTGAAGAAGGCGGGCAAATAATGCGCAAATTCACGTTGCTGGATGGATTGGTGGCACCATTGGATCGTGCCAACGTCGACACCGATGCGATCATTCCCAAGCAGTTCCTGAAGTCGATCAAGCGCAGCGGTTTCGGACCAAATGCGTTCGACGAGTGGCGCTATCTTGATCACGGCGAACCGGGCATGGATAACAGCAAGCGTCCGTTGAATCCGGATTTCGTGCTGAACCAGCCGCGCTATCAGGGCGCGCAGATATTGCTGGCGCGCGAGAATTTTGGCTGCGGCAGTTCGCGCGAGCATGCGCCATGGGCGCTGGAGGATTACGGTTTCCGCGTGATCATTGCGCCGAGTTTCGCCGACATCTTCTTCAATAATTGCTTCAAGAACGGCTTGTTGCCGATCAGGCTGGATGCAGATATCGTCAATGCGCTGTTCGGGGCGGTCGAGGCCAATGAGGGCTACAAGCTGAAAGTCGATCTGGAGCAGCAGACCATCACTGCGCCAGACGGCACGATATACAAGTTCGAGGTCGATGCGCATCGCAAGCATTGCTTGCTCAATGGCCTCGACGACATCGGTCTGACCTTGCAGCATGTCGACGAGATCAAGGCGTTCGAAGAAAAACATCGCGCGGCACAGCCGTGGCTGTTTGCCTGAATCAACTATTACTGGAAAGCGTGAAATGAAAATTGCTGTGTTGCCGGGCGACGGTATCGGCCCCGAAATTGTGGCGCAGGCCATCAAGGTTCTGCACGCGCTTGATATTGGCCTGAAAATGGAAGAGGCGCCGATCGGCGGTGCGGGCTACGAAGTTGCGGGCGATCCGTTGCCGGAGGCGACGCTGAAACTGGCGCAGCAAGCCGATGCCGTATTGCTTGGCGCAGTCGGCGACTGGAAGTACGATACGCTGCCGCGCGACATGCGTCCCGAGCGCGGCCTGCTGCGCATCCGCAAGGAACTCAATCTGTTCGCCAATCTGCGTCCGGCACTGCTGTATCCCGAACTGGCTTCGGCTTCGACGCTGAAGCCGGAAGTGGTGGCAGGGCTGGATATCATGATCGTGCGCGAACTGACCGGAGATATCTACTTCGGCCAGCCGCGCGGCATCAGCACGCTGGATAACGGCGAGCGCGAGGGCATCAACACCATGCGCTACAACGAATCGGAAATCCGCCGCATCGGCCACGTCGCGTTCGGCATCGCGATGAAGCGCAACAAGAGAGTATGTTCGGTGGACAAGGCCAACGTGCTGGAGACGACCGAGCTGTGGCGCCAGGTGATGATCGAGATCGCGAAAGAATACCCGGAAGTCGAACTCAGCCACATGTATGTCGACAACGCGGCGATGCAACTGGTGCGCGCGCCCAAGCAGTTCGATGTGATGGTGACCGGCAACATCTTCGGCGATATCCTGTCGGACGAGGCATCGATGCTGACCGGCTCCATCGGCATGTTGCCGTCGGCTTCGCTCGACGAAAACAACAAGGGTATGTATGAGCCCAGCCACGGCTCTGCGCCGGATATTGCCGGCCAGGACATCGCCAATCCGCTGGCAACGATACTGTCGGCGGCAATGATGCTGCGTTACACCTGCAACGATGAGGCTAACGCCGTGCGCATCGAAAATGCCGTCAAGAAAACGCTTGCCCAAGGCTACCGCACGGCGGATATTTGCACCGATGGCTGCAACAAGGTCGGCTGCAATGCGATGGGCGATGCCGTAGTGGCGGCGCTGTAAAAACATAAGGGAAAGGCGATGATGCGAGTAGGTTTGATCGGATGGCGCGGGATGGTGGGCTCGGTGCTGATGCAGCGCATGCGCGCGGAAGGCGATTTCGAGTTGATCGATCCGGTGTTCTTCACCACGTCCAACGTCGGCGGCGAGGCGCCAGCGGAAGGAGGCGGCGTGCCGCTGAAGGATGCGAAGAATATTGACGAACTGAAAGCGATGGACGCCATCGTCTCCTGTCAGGGCGGCGACTACACCAGTGCGATTTTTCCGCAGTTGCGTGCGTCCGGCTGGCAGGGTTACTGGATCGACGCGGCGTCTACGCTGCGCATGGAAAAAGACAGCGTGCTGATCCTCGATCCGGTCAATCTGGATGTGATCAAGGCTGCGCTGGCGCAGGGCAAGAAGGATTTCATCGGCGGCAACTGCACGGTGAGCCTGATGCTGATGGCGCTGGGCGGGCTGTTCCAGAACGATCTGATGGAGTGGGTCACTTCGATGACCTACCAGGCTGCATCCGGTGCCGGCGCACAGAACATGCGCGAATTACTTAACCAGATGGGTGAGGCGCATCGCGTGGCAAAGAGCATGCTGGACGATCCAGCCTCGGCCATCCTCGATATTGATCGCGAAGTCGCTGGCATATTGCGCGACGAAAAATTTCCCGTCGCCAATTTCGGTGTGCCGCTGGCCGGCAGTCTGATTCCATGGATCGACAAGGATCTCGGCAATGGCCAGAGCAAGGAAGAATGGAAGGGCAAGGCCGAAACCAACAAGATTCTCGGGCGCGAAGGCAATCCCATTTCGGTCGACGGGCTATGCGTGCGCATCGGCGCAATGCGTTGCCACAGCCAGGCGTTGACGATCAAGTTGAAGCGCGACGTGCCGCTGGACGAAATCGAAGGCATGCTGGCATCAGCCAACGACTGGGTGAAGGTCATACCCAATGAGCGTGAGGCAACCATGCGCGAACTGACACCCGCTACGGTGACCGGCAAGCTGGCCGTGCCGATCGGAAGATTGCGCAAGATGGATATGGGTAGCGAGTACTTGTCCGCGTTTACTGTGGGTGATCAATTGCTATGGGGAGCGGCGGAGCCGTTGCGGCGCATGTTGCGCATTTTGCTGGGCGAATAATTTGTTTGAAATTAGGCTACTTGGAGGCATAATGTCAGGCCTTGATTCAACTTGCATCACTAACTTCATGATGCTAGTCTGTTTGGACATTGAAAATTAGAGGTGGGCAGCGTGCTGAAATCACTCGTCAGAATTGCAGGGATTATTGCCGGCCTGGTTTTGTCCGGCGCCGTGTATGCCGTAGGCATGGGCGGCATCAACGTTACGTCCGCATTGGGCGAGCCGCTGAGCGTGAAAATCGATCTGTTGTCGGTGGGTCAGTCCGACAAGTCGAAGCTGTCGGCCCATCTGGCCTCGCCTGATGAATTCAAGGACGCAGGCATCGATTATCCTTACAGCTTACCCAGAATCAAGTTCCAGATCGAAACTCGTCCCGACGGCACGTTCTATCTCAAGCTGACTAGCCAGGATCCGGTGAATGATCCTTTCGTCAATCTGCTGGTGGAACTGGACTGGGCATCAGGAAAATTGATGCGCGAATACACCTTCCTGCTTGATCCGCCCGGTTACACGCTGGCGCAACCCGAGCCCGAGGCTGTGCAACCGGTAGCACCCACTGCGGCCGGACACCAGGAAGCAACGCCGCCGGTTGAAAGTAAACCGCCCCAGCCAATGCACGCTGCTGCGCCCGCGGAGCAGAAGACAACTGCCGCTGTCAGGCAGCCCGAAAAACCGGCTGTCGCCGGCAGGATTTCCGGCGGCCCCATCACGGTAAAACGCGGTGATACCCTGACCAGGATCGCCGAGCAGATCAAGGAGCCGGACGTCACGCTGGAACAGATGCTGGTGGCGCTGTATCGCGCCAATGCAGATCAGTTCGACGGCAGGAATATGAACCGGATACGTGCGGGCAAAATATTGCGCCGGCCGGCCGAATCGGATTTGGCGCACTTGTCGAACAAGGAGGCGGTAAAAGTTATTCATGCGCAAGCCGCTGATTGGCATGCCTACCGCCAGAAGCTTGCGGCTGCCAGTTCTGCAGTGTCCGAGCAGGCTCCGCAGCAGGAAGTATCCGGCAAGATCAGCACATCGGTTTCCGACAAGACTCCCGCAGCCAAGGAGTCCGCCAAGGAAGTGTTGCGGCTGTCCAAGGGCGAGGCTCCCGGCGACAAGGTCGCTGCCGGCGGCAGCAAGCAGGCTCTGCAGGACAAGATACATTCTCTGGAAGAGGAAGCTGTTGCAAGGAAGCAGGAACTGCAGGACAGCAAGAACCGGATTGCCTTGCTGGAAAAGAACATCAAGGAAATGCAGCATCTGATCGACCTGAAGGCGCAGCCCGTCCCGGCGGCAAAGCCGGTCGAGACCAAGCCGGCCGCCAAGCCTGAGCCGGCCAGGATTGTGCCGCCGCCCGCGGCAGGTGCTGCCAGCAGTGTTGCTGCGGCGAGCGCGGGACAGCCTGCTAAGCCGGCAGCCAAGCCGAAGCCAAAGCCGGCCGTCAAACCGAAACATAAGCCGAAACCAGTGCCCAAAGTGATTCTGCCACCACCTTCGTTGCTGGATGAAATCATTGGTAATCCCCTGTATCTGGGTGGTGGAGCCGCCATATTGCTGATTCTGGGTGGACTCGGTTTCGTCGTGGTACGCCGCCGCGGCGCGGGTGGCAAGAAAAAGGATGTACAAAGCGCGTTGGCCGAGCAGGTGGGTGAGACTACCGCCAGTAATATTACCGAG
>CAZMSI010000082.1:0-8179 GCA_964568895.1 uncultured Sideroxydans sp.
TGCGCGCCGCGCTGGATGCAGGCGCCGAACTGGTGCTGCTCGACAATTTCGAGCTCGACATGATGCGCGAGGCGGTAAAGCTCTCCGCGAACCGCGCGCAACTGGAGGCTTCCGGCGGAGTCGACCTCGATACGGTGCGCGCCATTGCCGAGACCGGCGTGGACCGCATCTCGATCGGCAGCCTGACCAAGAATGTACAGGCCATAGATTTGTCGATGCGGTTTACCTGATGCAACGGCCCTGCCCGCACATATAGCAGCCCTTGAATTCTCCAGCGGCTGACAATATATTAGAATTTCCTGATTTATTAGCGAGGTCGCCATGAATGATTCCCTGCACATCGTCTGCCCGCACTGCGCTGCGGTAAACCGCGTGCCCGCCGCCAAGCTGGGCGCACAACCGACCTGCGGAAAATGCAAGCAGCAGCTTTTTGATGCCCATCCAGTGGAACTAAACAGCGGCAATTTCAACCAACATATCGCGCGCAGCGATATTCCGGTGCTGGTCGATTTCTGGGCACCCTGGTGCGGCCCGTGCAAGATGATGGCGCCCGCCTTCGTGCAGGCGGCGGCCAGGCTGGAACCGCACATGCGCCTGGCCAAGCTGAACACCGAGGAGGCGCAGGACCTGGCGATGCGCTACAACATTCGCAGCATCCCGACGCTGGCGCTGTTCAAGGACGGCCGCGAAGTTGCGCGCCAGGCCGGGGCGATGGATGCAGCCAGCATCGTGCGCTGGGCGCAATCGAATATTTGAAGCGACGCTTCCGGGCAATAAGCCCTCAACCGCATCACCTACCGTCGACAATAAGGGAGAACAAGAATATGTCCAGCAACATTACACTGCTTTCGCCAATCCAGCTCGGCCCCAACAACCTGCGCAACCGCATGGTGATGGCGCCGCTGACGCGCTGCCGTGCCGGTGCCGGCAACGTGCCGACCCCGCTCAATGCCGAGTACTACGCGCAGCGCGCGTCGGCCGGACTGATCATCAGCGAGGCCACACCGATCTCGCCGCAAGGCATCGGCTATCCCAACACGCCGTGCATCTTCAACAACGAACAGGTTGCCGGCTGGAAGCAGGTTACCGATGCGGTACATGCCAAGGGCGGCCACATGTTCCTGCAACTGTGGCACGTGGGACGCGTTTCCCATTCGCTGTTCCAGCCTGGCGGTGCGCTGCCGGTTTCATCTTCCGCGGTAAAGATTCCCGGCGAAGTGTTTACCCCGGATGGCATGAAGCCCTACGAGACGCCGCGCGCACTGGAACTGGACGAGATTCCCGGCATCATCGAGAACTACCGCAGCGCCGCGCAGAATGCCGAGGATGCCGGCTTCGACGGCGTGGAAATCCACGGTGCCAACGGCTATCTGCTCGACCAGTTTTTGCGCGATGGCGTGAACAAGCGCACCGATGCCTACGGCGGCCCGGTGGAAAACCGCGCGCGGCTGCTGCTGGAAGTGGTGGAGACGGTCTGCTCGGTGTGGAACAGCGACCGCGTCGGCATCCGCCTGTCGCCTCTGCAGCCGGCCAATGGCATGAGCGATTCCAATCCGGAGGCAACCTTCAGCTACGTCGTGGAACAACTCAACCAGTTCAACCTGGCCTATTTGCACGTAGCGGAAATGGGCAAGGATCAGCCCGGCGCGGCCGGCCCGGCATTCGACCCGCGGAAGCTGCGCCAGATATGGAAGAGCGTGTACATGGTCAATTGCGGCTACACCCGCGACAGCGGCAATGCCACGCTGGCGGCGGGCGATGCCGACATGGTGGCATTCGGCGTGCCGTTCCTCGCCAACCCGGACCTGGTAGCACGCTTCGAGCAGAACGCACCACTGAACGAGCCGGATAACACCACCTTTTACGGTGGCGATGCCAAGGGCTATACCGATTACCCGTTTCTCGGCAACGACTAGCTCCAGATGCGCTCGGCCGTGCAGCATTGCTGCGCGGCCGACACTACTTCCGCCGCCCTTCGTTAAGATTCGCTTAATAAACCTCGGATAGAGTCGCATACCCCCATAACACAATGGGCAAGCAATCACCCGTGGATGCCGGATACAGCGTATCCGAAGCAAGGCTCCGTTTTCACAGCACGGCAAAATTCAAAACCCTGGAATTTGCCCATATTCTGTTGAGGTAAATATGAAGATTTCTATTATCGGTTTCCCGGTGGCAGGTTTGATGTTCGCAGGCAGCGCAATGGCCGTGGAAATGCCGGCCATCGCCAAGGCAAAATGCAGTGCGTGCCACTCCATCGAAAAAAGGGTTGTCGGCCCGGCATGGAAAGATGTGGCCGCGAAATATAGAGGCAAGGCTGGTGCCGAGAAGACCCTGGTCTCCCACATCACTTCTGGCGGCAGCTTCGGCTGGAATTTCGGCATGATGCCCCCGCGTGGCCTGGGCGCCAATGACAAGGAAATTGCCACGCTGGCAAAGTTCATCCTGTCTTTGAAGTAAGCTTCCCTGCTCCAGGCTGCCCAACCCCCCTTAACGGGCAGCATTGGGAACGGCGCGGCGACAGAAATGTCGCCGCGTTTTTTGTAGCGTACGGTACCGGAAGCCAGCCGCGGCTTTCCAGCTCTTCCCGGAACCCCCTCAACTGCAGCAATTCATCCTCGATGATTGAGTCCGGGAATAACCGGTATTGCCAACTATTAGCGGCATGGCCTGACAATAGTTGCAGCTATCCAGTATCGCAAGTCTATGCCGGGATTCCCGAATCCGTGTCGCCCGAAATACCCATGTCTGCCTCGACAATATGGTCAACCAGCGGGTGTCCGCAAAAATTGCCATACGGGAGCACGAATCGACAGCCCGGATCGTTGATCATGCATTGCGCCTGCCCCCCTGTCCTGCGCACACGGCAGAGGCTGATGTCCAGTATTGATTCTTCGTTCGAAGTCGTCAGTTTGTCATCGCTCATGGTTTTCTCCTGTTTGTGAGTCGTCACCAGAACCGGGGAAGATAAAAGCATCCGGGTAATTTCATTGGCCCGCAGAGGGCGGGCAAAGTAATAGCCCTGTGCCAAGTCGCAGCCCAGATTGCGCAGGAAAACCCGCTGCAATTCATTTTCAACTCCCTCGCCAATCACTTTGAGGCCCAAACCTCGCGCAAGGGCAATCACGGCCTGGACGATTGCATCGTCCCCGAGGCCCGAGTCGATATTCTGAACAAATGACTGGTCAATTTTGAGTGTATGGGCGGGGAATTGTTTCAGATATGCCAGGCTGGAATAACCCGTCCCGAAATCGTCAATTGAAATTGCGATACCCATCCCGGCCAGTTTTTGCAATGCGATTGCCGACCTCTCCGGATGTTCCATGATGGCGCTTTCCGTAATTTCCAGCTCCAGCCAGTATGGACTACAGCCGGTCTGCGCCAGGATGCGCGAGACCGTTTTCACGATATCCTGCCCCACGAACTGGCGCGCGGAGATATTGACCGCCACTCTGATGGAGATCATGTCATCCTTGTGCCAGGAAACCGCCTGCCGGCACGCCGTTTCCAGAATCCATTCCCCGACGGAAACGATCAGTCCGGTTTCCTCGATAATCGCTATGAAATCCGCAGGCAAAATCACGACGCCATTCGGTTCCCACCGCAACAACGCCTCCACCCCCACGATTCGTCCGCTTGCCATTTCGACCTGTGGCTGATAATAGAGCAGGAATTCCTGCTTTTGCAGCGCCTGGCGCAATCTCGTTTCCAGTTTGAGCTTGGTCAGGGACAGCATATTCATTTCCTGCCGGTAAAAGCAGAAGCTGTTGCCACCTTCCCGCTTGGCCAGATACATGGCCGCATCCGCGTTCTTCAACAATTCGCTCCGGTTGTTTCCATCCAGCGGATAAACCGCAATACCAATGCTGGCCGTTGCAAAAAGCTCAACCGTATCCAGGACAATGGGTTGCTCGATGCTTTGCAATAATTTCCCGGCAACCGATGCTATATTTTCTTCCCGTTCCAGGCCTGCCAGAATGACCACGAATTCATCGCCCCCCAGCCGTGCGATGGTATCCCCCTCTCGCAGAACCTCCGAAAATCTTTTTGCTACCGCCGAAATAACCTCATCGCCGACCGGATGCCCAAGCGAATCGTTGATGGTTTTGAAACGATCCAGGTCAATGAAAAGAGCGGCCATCTTGCTTTCTTCACGGTGTGCCTGATGAATTGCCTGTTCGATACGGTCGTCCAGCAAATAGCGATTGGGCAGGCCGGTCAGTGCATCGTGATTCGCCATGCGAGACAGTTCTTGCTGGTCACTATGAAAATAAGTATCAAGCGCCAGCTCCATATCGAAAAATACCACCTTCAACAATGCGTCGTAGTAAGCCAGGAATTTCTCGCCATCGGCCCCCGGCATCTCGTACAGAATGGACAGCAGGAATGAGAGGTATTTCCGGTAGGCCCCGGTATACCACTGGGGCTCCAGTCCGATCCGTTGATGCGAATAGCCCACTCGCAGGCGGTCCAGGACATAGCCCTCCCCATAATCCCCCTCGGTCAGACGACTGAAATATTGGGCCTGAACAGCTTTCAGCCTGTTCAGGGTGGCATCATCGGGAATGAATTGGTGCAGATCGGTAAAAGCGCGCAGATGGTGATAAAACAGGGAAGCAAAAAAATCGTCAATATGCTTGCCTGCTATGTATTCGTGAATTTCGCAGAGCAGGTCGATATCGGATGCGCTGAACTCAAGAAACTCCTTGCGTCGCGCAACTTCTTCGGCAGTAACCCCCATCTCCCGGGCCAGATCATTTAACATTTGCCTGCTCTGCCCCATTGCTCTTCCCCAGAGAATTTAGTTGTAACTAAAACTTATTTATAACCATATTATAAATATGGCCTTGGGGTCAATCCTAACCTCCTTTCACGCATGCATTGCTATATATAAATGCATATGCATTTATATATAGCATGTTAACAATTTGATTAATATGTGAATTATTTCGTCGAGCAGTCTCGCTGCACAACCTGTCCGGCCGGAGGAGAAACAGCCCTCCAGCGCGTCACCAGGTACAACAACTCATCCTCGATGACCGCGCTGACGGACAAGGTTTACTGCGGCTTGCCGCCCATGTCGATCGGCTTGCCTTGTGACAGCGAGGTCACGTAGCTGACCAGCGCATTGAGTTTGACGCTGCCGTAGGCCGGTGGCTTGCCCTGGATCGCCTTGGCGATACAACTCCTGACCTGATCCGACAACTGGATCACCTTATGCTTCCTGGCGTTATAGCGCGGGAAGATGGCCGCCGCATTGTTGAGGCTGGGTATTGCCTTGCCGTTGGGCAGCTTGCCTGCAGTGGTGCCACCGGACAGGTGGCATGACTGGCAGTCCTTGCCGTTGCCGCCGAAGGAAGGATGCGTAAACAGTTGCTTGCCCTGCGCGATGGCCTGCTCCAGGTGCGCCTCGGCGGCCAGCGCCACGCCCGGTGCAGCCAGTGCGGCAATTATCAGGCCGGTCAAAACCGGATGGGTACTGCGGGAAATTCTGTTGATGGATTTCATGATGCCCCCTGGAAAAATCCGGCCTGTAGATGGCCGTCGGAAAACTGCGGACTGGAGATGGATGCACGAAGACGAGGTTGGTTCCCGGACCGGGACGAATCTTGTCCGGCACGCTTGCCGGCGGCTAGGATGCGCGGCTCTCCAGTTCCTCCCAGCGCGCCATCAATTGCAGCAACTCCTCCTCGATAGCCGTTGAGCGTTCCTGCAACTGCTTTGCGTGCTGCGGGTTGTCGCGGTACAGCGTGCCGGAGCCGAGCGCAGCGGCGATCTCTTCCTGCTCGCGCTCCAGCGCCTCGATGCGTTTGGGAATTTCTTCCAGCTCGTGCTGCTCCCTGAAGCTGAGCTTGTTCGATGCTTTCGGCTTCGGTGCTGGTTGCGCAGCCGGCTTCGGTGAGGGCGGCGGCGCTTTGGCCACAGCTTGTTGCGCAGCCTCGAATTTTTTCACGCGCACCCAGTCCTCATAGCCGCCGACGTATTCGCGCAATTTGCCGTCGCCTTCGAATGCGATCACCTGGGTGACGACGTTATCGAGAAAGGTGCGGTCGTGGCTGACCAGGAACAGCGTGCCGTCGTATTGCGCGAGCAGCTCTTCCAGCAGTTCCAGCGTCTCGATATCGAGGTCGTTGGTCGGCTCGTCCAGCACCAGCACGTTGGCCGGACGCGTGAACAGCCGCGCCAGCAGCAGACGGTTGCGCTCGCCGCCGGAACAGCTTTTCACCGGCGAACGCGCGCGCTCCGGCGCGAACAGGAAATCGCCGAGGTAGCTGATCACGTGTTTCTTCTGGCCACCGATCTCGACGTAGTCCGCGCCCTGACTGATGGTGTCGGCCAGCGTGGCATTGTCGTCGAGCTGCGCGCGCAACTGGTCGAAATAGGCGACCGCCAGCTTGGTACCCAGCCTGACGTCACCGCTGTCCGGCTCCATCTCGCCGAGGATGATTTTCAGCAAAGTGCTCTTGCCCGCACCGTTCGGGCCGAGCAGACCGATCTTGTCGCCGCGCTGGATACGGCAGGAAAAGTTATCGATCACACGACGCTCGCCGAACGACTTGCTGACATGGGTGAGTTCCGCCACCAGCTTGCCGGAACGCTCGCCGGCATCGAGGTTCATCTCGACCTTGCCCTGCTTTTCGCGGCGCGCGGCACGTTCGCGGCGCAGTTGCTCCAGCCGCAGCACGCGGCCTTCGTTGCGGGTGCGCCGCGCCTTGATGCCCTGGCGTATCCACACCTCCTCCTGCGCCAGCACCTTGTCGAACTTGGCGTTGACCACTGCTTCGTCGGCCAGCATGCGTTCCTTGAGCTTCTGGTAGGCAGAAAAGTTGCCCGGAAAGCTGGCAAGATTGCCACGGTCGAGCTCGACGATGCGCGTGACCACGTTGTCGAGAAAACGGCGGTCATGGGTAACCAGCAGCACGCTGCCGCGGAAGTTGTTGAGCAGATCTTCCAGCCATTCGATGGATTCGAAATCAAGGTGGTTGGTCGGCTCGTCCAGCAGCAAGACATCCGGCTCGGCCACCAGCGCCTGCGCCAGTGCCACGCGTTTGCGCACGCCGCCGGACAACGTACCTACCAGTGTATCGGCATCCAGTTCCAGGCGCTGAATGGCGGTCTCGATGCGCGCCTGCACCGCCCAGCCGTCTTGCGCTTCCAGCGCGGTCTGCAAGGGCTGCATCTGTTCCAGCAGCTTTTCGTGATCGGCATTGGGTTCGGCCAACTGGTGCGACAGGTGGTGGTAGTCGCTGATGATGCGCTGCAATTCGCCCAGGCCGCGCGCGACCTCGTCGAACACCGTGGCATCGGGGTCAAGCACCGGTTCCTGGCTGACGTAACAGATGCGCACGCCGGGCGCGCGCCATACCTCGCCGTCGTCCAGCGCCGCCTGACCGGCCAGAACTTTCAGCATGCTGGATTTGCCGCCACCGTTGCGTCCGATCAGGCCGACGCGTTCGCCCTCGTCGAGCTGGAAATCCACGCGATCGAGCAGCGGAACATGGCCAAAAGCAAGCGCGGCCTTATCGAGAGTAATGTACGGCATGGGGATGGGGTGACCGGAAAAACAGTATCTAATCTCTAATGATACCAGCACACACGCCGGCAAGCCTTAATCCGCCATGCGTTTTGCGATAGAATGCGGCCCGGCGTGTCCCTGTAGTTAAATGGATATAACGAGCCCCTCCTAAGGGCTAGTTGCAGGTTCGATTCCTGCCGGGGACGCCACTACCCGCTACTGTCCCTGAAAAAATTAAGGGCGCCCCCGATGATGCAGGGCACCCTTACCTGAAGTCCTGAATCAGGCTATGACAACACTCAGGCCGGCTTGCTGCTCATAAGCATCATCAACGACAACACGACAAACGGCGAAAAAACCAGCAGAATAACCAGAAAGTTTTCCATGACAGCACTCCCCTTTGTTTAAATGAAATTTAAAGAAAGTTGCAGGTACCACGGCCCGGACAGCAAGAGGGCTTCGATAGAATTATCTGTAGCCTCTTGAGTGGCACCTTGGGATGTACTAGCGGTGTGGCGGCACCAGACTGTACCCAATCCATATAAATAGCAAGGGTTATTTCCAGGCATAACCCGCGTACCGGAATTTGGCCGGGATGCTCGGTTAATAGTATGATGCGCAGCTTCGGAAGCGTGGCCGAGTGGTTTAAGGCACTGGTCTTGA
>CAZMSI010000083.1:0-6695 GCA_964568895.1 uncultured Sideroxydans sp.
GGCGCGCGACCCGGTGCTGGCTGCCGCCGCCATCACGCTCAACCTGCAACAGATCGTCAGTCGCCGTCTGCCGCCCCAGGCTGCCGTAGTGGTCAGCGTGACAACGCTGCTGGCCGAAAGCAGTGTCACCATCATTCCCGAGCAGGTACGCATCGAGGGCGGTATCCGCGTATCCGAGCCGCGCTGGCGCGAGCAGGTCAACCAGTTGATTGTCGAGATCGCGCAAAACACCGCGGTGACCTACGGTGTTACAGCCAAGGTCGAGATACGCCCGCGCTACGAAGCGACGGTCAATGATGCGGAATCGGCAGGGCGTTACCGCCGGGCGCTGCAGGAGGAACTCGGCGCGGACTGTCTCGACGTCGATCTGCTCCTGCCCATCATGGCTTCCGAGGATTTCAGCTATTACCTGAACGAGGTGCCCGGCGCGTTCGCGCTCGTGGGCATGTCCACGCAAGGCGGATTCGACGCACCCTGCCACAGCCCCGATTACCGGTTCAATGACGATATCATCGAGGCGGTCATGCGCGTGTTTTGCCGCCTCGTCAATTTGCCTGCTGCCTCCCCGGAACAGGATCTCACCCACACCATTGCAGCGCCAGAAGGAGAATAGTATGGATTGTTTCGAAGCCCACGAGTCCGAAATCAGGACCTATAGCCGTGCCTATCCGGCGGTCTTCGTCAGCGGCGACAACGCCCGGCAGAAGGATGAGACCGGCAAGGAATACATCGATTTCTATGCCGGTGCCGGTGTGCTCAACTTCGGCCACAACAATCCGAAAATGACCCAGGCGATGATCGACTACCTTCAGTCCGGCGGTGTGATCCATACCCTGGACATGATGACCCCGCCCAAGCGTGCGTTCATCGAGGCCTTCGTCGATACCATCCTCAAGCCGCGCGGCATGGATTACAAGCTGCAGTTCATGGGGCCGACCGGCACCAATGCGGTCGAGGCCGCGCTGAAACTGGCGCGTCGCGTTACCGGCCGTCACGACGTGGTCGCCTTCAGTCAGGGCTTTCACGGCATGACCCTGGGCGCGCTGGCCTGCACCGCCAACGAGTATTTCCGCAACGCCTCCGGCGTGCCGCTGAACCACGTCTCGCACTGGCCGTTCGAGAGCAACGCCGGGGGCGGCCTGGAGAGCCTCGACACCTTGCGTTCGCTGTATGAAAACAGCTCCGGCGGTGTGGAAAAACCGGCGGCCTTCATCGTCGAGGTGTTGCAGGCCGAAGGCGGAGTCAACCTGGCCAGCAAGGAGTGGATGCAGGCACTGCAGAAACTGGCCAGGAACCTCGGCGCGTTGCTGATCGTCGACGACATCCAGTCGGGCTGCGGCCGTACCGGAACCTACTTCAGTTTCGAGGAGCATGGCATCGAACCGGACATCATCACCCTGGCCAAGGGCATCGGCGGCATGGGTACCCCGATGGCGATGAACCTGGTCAAGCCGGAGCACGACAAGCATTGGCAGCCGGGCGAGCATACCGGCACCTTCCGCGGTCAGAATCTTTCCTTTGTCGCCGGGCGCGAGGCGCTGCGCTATTTCGAGGATGACCAGTTGATGCAGGAGACCCGCCGCAAGGGCGAGGTCATGGCCAAACACCTCGAAGGCATTGCGAAGAAGTACGCCACCAAAGGTTTCAGCGTGCGCGGCAAGGGCATGATGCAGGCCCTGGATATCGGCGACGGTGCGCTGGCCAAGGCCATCGCCAGGGATTGTTTCGATCACGGCATGCTGTTCGGGCCGTGCGGCGTGGGCGGCGCCGTGATCAAACTCATCCCGCCCTTGACCATCCCCGACGAAGATCTGCAGGCGGGGTTACAGATACTCAGTGAAGCCGTTGACCGGCAAATGGAGGGCTAAGCCATGCGCGAAAGAGACGATATGACATTTCCGTTTTCGGAATACCAGCGGCGCATCGACGAGCTGCGCGGGCACATGCAAGAGCGCCTGCTCGATGCCGTAATCATCTCCGATGCCGAGAACATCATGTACCTGACCGATTACCAGACCACCGGCTACTCGTTCTTCCAGGCGCTGGTCGTGCCGCTGGAAGGCGAGCCCTGGATGGTGACGCGCAAGCTGGAGGAATCCAACGTGGTGGCGCGCACCTGGGTAGAGATCTCCCGCCCGTATCCTGACACCGGCGATGCGATCCAGATGCTGGTGACCTCGCTGGTGGAATTCGGCCTGGCCGGCAAGACCATCGGTTACGAGCGTAATTCCTACTACTTCACCGCCTACCACCAGGACTACTTCCACACCTCGTTCCAGCGCAGCCGCATCATGGACTGCTTCGGCATCGTCGAGCAGGGACGCCTGATCAAGTCGGCGGTCGAGCTGGAAGTGATGCGCAAGGCGGCCAAGGCCACCAAGGCGGGCATGCAGGCCGGCATCGAGGCGGTGCGCCCCGGTGTTACCGAAAACGAGATCGGTGCGGCGATCAGCTACGGCATGTTTTCCGCCGGCGGCGAGACGCCCGCGGTCATGCCTTACGTCACCTCCGGGCCGCGCACCATGATCGGCCACGCCACCTGGGAAGGGCGTACGGTCCAGCCGGGCGAGCACGTGTTCCTCGAAATCGCCGGCTGCTATCGCCGTTACCATACAGCGATGATGCGCACGGTGGTCTGCGGCGAGCTTTCCGACAGCATGTACAAGGCGCAGGAGTTGATGAAACAGGCACTGGACACCGCGCGCAAGGAATTCCGGCCGGGCCTGACGGTGTCGGATGCGGACAAAATGATGCGCAACATCATCCGCGAAAACGATGTGGGCGCCAGGCTGATCACCCGCTCCGGCTATTCCATCGGCATCGCCTTCCCGCCCAGTTGGGACGAGGGTTACATCATGAGCCTGTTCCAGGGGCACTCGGAGATTCTGCGTCCGGGCATGACCTTCCACGTCATTCCCTGGATGTGGGGCATCGACGGCGACAAATCCTGCGGCATCTCCGACACCTTCTACATTACCGAGGATGGCTGCGGCTCGTTCTTCGAGGATGTCGAACGCGACTTCACGGTCAAGCCTGACACGGCCGCCGACAACAACAAGGTGATCGACATCCAGCCTGCCCTGGATGCGCAACAGGCTGCGAGCGACGCCACCGGCCAGGCCGAAACGAGCTAAAGGGGATTTCATGTTCATCGCCACCAATCCGGCTACCGGAGAAGAGCTGCACCGTTATCCGCTGCACGACAATGACGAACTGGAACGCATCGTGGCGCAAGCGGCAACGACCTTCCCCGCATGGCGCAAGACCAGCTTCGCCGAGCGCGCCGAACTGTTACGCAAGGTGGCCAGGTTCATGCGCGACGACCAGGAACGTCTCGCCCGCCTGATGACCGTGGAGATGGGCAAGCCGATCATGGAGGCGCGGGCAGAAGTGCAGAAAGCTGCATGGTGTGCCGAGCACTATGCCGAACACGGTGCCGAATATCTCGCCGCGGTGGAGCTGCCTTCTGATGCCAGCCACAGTTATGTGCAGCACCTGCCGCTGGGGCCGGTGCTGGGCGTGCTGCCCTGGAACGCGCCGTTCTGGCTCGCCTTCCGTTTCTGCGCGCCGGCGATCATGGCCGGCAATACCTGTTTGATGAAGCATGACCCGCACGTTCCCGCCTGTGCCGAGGCCATCGCCGATGCCTTCATCCAGGCCGGGGCTCCGGCAGGACTGCTGCAGAATCTGCGTATCGACAAGGACCAGGTCGCTGCGGTGATTCGGCACGACGCGGTACAGGCCGTCTCGCTCACCGGCTCCAGCGCGGCCGGCAGCCAGGTTGCCGCACTGGCCGCCAGCCAGATCAAGCCGGCGGTGCTGGAACTGGGTGGCTCCGATCCGAGTCTGGTGCTGGCCGACGCCGATCTGGATGCTGCCGCCGAGGTGCTCGTCCTCTCGCGCATCATCAATGCCGGGCAGTCCTGCATCGCCGCCAAGCGCATCATTGTCGAAGCGCCGGTCTACGACGCCTTCATCGAAAAACTGCATGCCCGCCTGGCCAAACTCAAGATGGGCGACCCGGCGGATGAATCGACCCAGGTCGGCCCCATCGCGCGGGCAGACCTGCGCGATGGTCTGCACCGGCAAGTCAGCATGACCATAGCGCAGGGCGGCCGTTGCCTGTTGGGCGGAGAGTTGCCCGCAGGGCCGGGCTACTTCTATCCCGTTACCCTGCTGGTCGACGTCACCCCGGAAATGCAGGCTAGTTGCGAGGAGACCTTCGGCCCCATCGCCGTGGTCATGAAAGCGGAATCGAGCGAGGAAGCCCTGCGCATCGCCAACGATACCCCTTACGGACTGGCCGCCTCGGTGTGGACCCGCGACGTGGAAATGGCCCTGCGCATGAGCCGCGACCTCGAAGCCGGCCAAGTCGTCATCAACGGCATCGTCAAGACCGACCCCAGACTGCCGAGCGGCGGCATCAAGCGCTCCGGCTATGGAAGGGAACTGGGTCCCCACGGCATCCTGGAATTCGTCAACGTGCAACAGGTCTGGGTTGGGCCCAGGAAAGAATAGTGGAGTCCGGTCTGGACGCATTGTTGGGCGGGGTAGTATTTTTTAATCGTTGCAACCAAAGGTTAAGCGTGCACGGCGACTTTCAGGTTAAACCCTAAAACCTACAGGGGCCCTGTTTCTGGTTTTAACGGAAAGAGAACTTCATAAACTTCGGGTCTGACATCTGTTGCTTCATATGCAGTTGGAATAGTTTTGGCTAACTCAGATTCACGATATGCCGCAAGCGCCTCCTTGCTCTCAAAGAAATAGATGCCGCAAGTGTCGCCAGTTGCCGGATCTCGTGCATATATCTTCTGGATCAGGCCAGGCACTTCAAGAAAATGAGGTCTGCGTTCGTTGATGCGACGATCCAGTTCCTCTCGATCGACATCAGATTTAACACGCACAAATAATATTGTCGCCATGCCGTTTCCCTCTTATTGAATTTATGTCTTCGCGGCCAGGTTTGTTGCCGGGATCGTGGGATAACTCCATGTTGCTGGCAACATTATCTGTCCCGTTTCCGGCGTTTGGCAATCGGGTATTTGTACGTACAATAGCGGCCAGACATGATCGCCTATCTAATCCGCCGCATCCTGTACGCGATCCCGATCCTGATCGGGGTGAATCTGCTTACCTTCGCGCTGTTCTTCGTGGTCAACACGCCGGACGACATGGCGCGGGTGCAGCTCGGCATCAAGCGCGTCACGCCCGAGGCGATCGCCAACTGGAAGCAGCAGCACGGCTACGACAAGCCGCTGCTGTATAACGCCAGGGCACAGGGCGCGGACAAGCTGACCGACACCATCTTTTTCCAGAAATCGGCCAGCATGTTCGTGTTCGACTTCGGCTATTCCGACGACGGACGCAGCATCAGCCGCGAGATCGTTACGCGCATGGGGCCGAGCCTGTCGATCGCGCTACCGACCTTCATTGTCGGACTCGCGGTTTACGTCACGTTCGCGTTGCTGATGACGCTGTTCCGCGCCACCGCGCTCGATATTGCCGGCGTGTCCTTGTGTGTATTCCTGATGTCGATTTCCGGCCTGTTCTACATCATCGGTGGCCAGTTCCTGGTCAGCAAGCTGTGGCACTGGGTGCCGATCTCCGGGTACGGCGAAGGCATCAACAGCGTCAAGTTCGTGCTGCTGCCGATCATGATCGGCATCGCCAGCGGTGTCGGCGCGAGCAGCCGCTGGTATCGCACCATCTTTCTCGAAGAGATCGGCAAGGACTATGTGCGTACCGCGCGTGCCAAGGGCCTGTCCGAGATGCGCGTGCTGTTCCGCCATGTGCTGAAGAACGCGATGATCCCGATCCTGACCGGCGTGGTGGTGGTGATCCCGCTGCTGTTCATGGGCAGCCTGCTGACCGAATCGTTTTTCGGCATTCCGGGGCTGGGCAGCTACACCATCGATGCGATCAATGCACAGGATTTTTCCATCGTGCGCGCGATGGTGTTTCTGGGCTCTGTCTTGTATATCGTTGGACTGATTCTGACCGACGTTTCCTATACGGTCGTGGACCCGCGGGTGAGGTTGCAATGAAAAATACCCCCGTAAATTTACTGCGCGGTTCAATCGCTGCGTCGCGTGCTCGTTCACGCCTCGCCTACCTGTACGGTATGTCTCGTTGTTCACTGCGCGGCTCCTTGCGCTTGAACCTGCTCGCTACAATTTCCGGGGGCATTTTATGAGCTTCATGCCCGTCATCCTGTGGACCGATGCACTGATCTTTCTACTGGTCGCGGTGGGGTCGGGCAGCGCCTGGTGGATACGCCGCCAGCCGCACCTGTTGCTGCCGTGGAAGCGTGTGGCGCAAAGCCGGGTGGGCATGGTGTCGTTGTTCGTGCTGTCGCTGTTCGTGCTGGTCGGCGTGCTCGATTCGCTGCACTACCGTCCCGCGCTGCCGTCCGACAACGGCAAGGTGGTGTATTCGCCGCAGGTGCTGAGCGTGTTTGACCGTCTGGTGACCGGGCTGCGCACGCATAATGAGAAAACCTACTCGGCGCCGCTGGCGGTTTACCTGTATGCCAAGGAAAGCATCGAGTTGCCGAACGGCAAGGTAGTGCGCGATTTCCCGCGGCTCAAATACGGCGGTGCGCAGCTGGCCGACCCGCAACGCGACTGGCTGGGTGATGTAGTCAAGCGCACCCTGATTGGTGCCGGCGCTGGATTGCTGGCCGTACTGTTGCTGAC
>CAZMSI010000083.1:6705-8160 GCA_964568895.1 uncultured Sideroxydans sp.
GTGTCATCGTGAAATTTTTTCCGGCGCTGCGGAAATCGAAGCCGATGGTCTCGGTATTTATCGCAGCGCTACTGATCGCCGCCGCCATCGGTGCGGTTGCCGATCTCGCCACTGCCTACCATGTGCTCGGCACCGACAAGGTCGGGCAGGACGTACTCTACCTGTCGCTGAAAAGCATACGCACCGGGCTGGTGATCGGCACCGTCACCACGCTGGTGATGCTGCCGTTCGCGCTGCTGCTTGGCATTGCCGCCGGCTACTTCCGCGGCTGGGTGGATGACGTGATCCAGTACATCTACACCGTGCTGAGTTCGATCCCGAGCGTGCTGCTGATCGCGGCCGCGGTGCTGATGATGCAGGTGGTGGTGCAAATGCATGCCGACTGGTTCGAGACTTCGGCTGCGCGCGCCGATGTGCGCCTGCTTGCACTGTGCCTGATCCTCGGCGTGACCAGTTGGACCGGGCTGTGCCGGCTGTTGCGCGGCGAAACGCTGAAGCTGCGCGAGCAGGAATACATCCAGGCGGCGCAGGCGTTCGGCGTGTCGTCGTTCCGCATCATCACGCGCCACATCGTGCCCAACGTGATGCACATCGTGCTGATCTCAGTGGTGATGGATTTTTCCGCGCTGGTGCTGGCCGAGGCCGTGCTGTCCTACATCGGCGTCGGCGTCGATCCCACCACCAACAGCTTCGGCAACATGATCAATGCGGCGCGGCTGGAGATGGGGCGCGACCCCATGGTGTGGTGGTCGCTGGCTTCGGCGTTCGGTTTCATGCTGATGCTGGTGCTGTCGGCCAACCTGTTTGCCGATGTGGTACGCGATGCGTTCGATCCGCGCCTGAGCCGGATGGAGGGCGAATAATGTCGCTGCTCAAGGTCGGCAACCTGGTCACACGATTGCGCAACGGTGCGCGCATCGTGGACGACATCTCGTTCGAGATCGCGCCGGGCGAGACTTTTGCGCTGCTCGGCGAATCCGGCTGCGGCAAGTCGATGACTGCGCTGTCGCTGATGCGGCTGCTGCCGGACAGCATACAGATCGAGAGCGGTGCGCTGCACCTTGGCGATACCGATCTTGCGGCGTTGCCCGAGCGCGACATGCGCGAAGTGCGCGGTGGCCGCATGGCGATGATCTTCCAGGAACCGGGGCTGAGCCTGAATCCGGTGATGACGGTGGGCGAGCAGATTGCCGAGGCGCTGCAGCTGCATCGCGGACTGCATAGCGCGGCGGCCGATGCGCGCGGCATCGAACTGCTCCAGCAGGTCGGCATTCCGGATGCGCCACGCCGTCTGCACGAATATCCGTTCCAGATGTCGGGGGGCATGAAGCAGCGCGTGATGATCGCGATGGCGCTGGCCGGCCAGCCGAAGCTGCTGGTCGCCGACGAGCCGACCACCGCGCTCGACGTGACCATCCAGGCGCAGGTGCTGCAACTGCTGCGCAATACGCAACA
>CAZMSI010000084.1:0-8090 GCA_964568895.1 uncultured Sideroxydans sp.
TAGCCGCGGCAGACATGCTCCATAGCGTCTCCATCAGTCAGGCGCAGTCCTTCCGACAGCTCGTTGAAGGCGGCGTCGAGCCAGAGGCGGCGGCCAGGTCCGCCGCCGGACTCACCACGCTTCACGAAAACAACAATCCGGCAACTGACCCGAGCCCCCGAAAGAAGGGGATACTTCCTGCCCAATCAGCTGGCCGCGGCAGCGCGTCGGCCGCATCCAGGAGTTCGGCGCAGGCCCATCCAGATGATGAAAGCGATCTGCAGGCCCTGTGCGAGCGAACAGGTGTCTCCAGTGAGGTCGGCCGCCGGCTGTCTCGTGAAGCCATAGAAACCGGGGCTGATTACGAAGCCCTCACTTTCGCCGCCGTCTACCTTGCCCGTGGAGGCGACAAGAAGACCGCGTTGTCCAATGCCATGCAAGCCAGGAAGAAACGGCAGCTGGCTTCGATCATCCGCGGCCACGTCCGGCACCTGGAGCGCGCTCGGGGCCTCATCGCCCGCCAGGAAGACCATGAGATGGCCGACTTTCTCCGCACGGTCTTCTTCGGAGCCTAGGTGACGATGCGACAGCCCACGGTCGCCGACCATTTGCGGGCCTTAGGCGAAGCGCCCGAGTGGGTTCTTTCCCTCGGTGAGGCGATCTGTGAGATCACCGGATGCCCCGCCGCCATCGCCGCCTCGAGGGCACGGGATCTCAGCCGAAACCACGAAATCGGTCGAGGGCTTGAATGCCTCTTGAAGGGCTGGAGGACCCTTGACGCCCAGGATGTGACCGCGCTTTCGCCCATGCAGCTCGAAAGCCTCCACCTGGTGATCGCTCACATGCTGAGCGGGCTCAGGCAGAAGGTCAAGGGGGCGCAAGAGGCGGACTCGCCGCAGCAGGAGGTGGGGGTATGAACATAAATCGAGTGCTTCTGATCGTCGGCGCCCTTTTCGCAGTCATAGGCGGCAGCTCCGTCTTCTACCTCTCTCGAACGCTCAACCCGACCCCGCTTGTGGTCGTCGCCGCGCGGCAGGACATTCCTGCCGGCACTCGTCTGGCCGACCTACCCGACGATGCCTTCGTCCTGGTTCCTCTTCAGCTCAAGTCCGACGCGCGCCCCATGGTTGATGCCATCTTGCGGCCCGAAGGCCTGCAGGCGATGCGCGCCGCCGGAGGCGTGCTGATCCGGCCGGCCGTGCGCTTCGAGCCCATCCTGCTCAGTTCGGTAGTCTCAGCCGACAATCCTGCCGCCTCCCGGATCGCCAGGCTCGCCCTGGATGATCCCGATTTGATGGTCGTGACCATTTCCGCCGCTGGAGCGGTACCGGACAGCGTGGCCATCGGCGATAGGGTCGACCTGGTCGTGGCCGTAAGCAACATTGCCGAACCGGTATTGATGGACCGGACCGAGCTGGCGCCCGCCTCGCCCCAAGGAGCCAGCCTGATTAACCCGGTCGGATCGCCAGAACAGCTGCTGGAGGAACTGGCCGCCCAGAGCGGCGTTGACCTCGGATCCTTGCTCGAAACCCCCACGGCGACGGCCACCGCCACGCCGCGCCCCGATATTCGCGAGCCTTTGGCCAAAGCGCTCGTTCACGGCGCTCCCGTCGTACGCGTGATTCGCGAGCACAGTGTCTCCTCCTTCACATCTCAAGGCGACGCCACCGTGGTCCTCGGGGACGTGACCGGGCTTGAGGTGGTGATCCCAAGGGAGGCGTTCGAAACCGTGGCCATGGCATCAAGCGCCGGGTTGCTGCAGGTCGGTCTTCTCTCGCCGCTGGCCGACGGCGAGTTCGACGGCCCGACGATGGGTGCAACACTGCAGGATCTGCTCGATCTCTTCTACGCCGATCGCCAGGCGCTGGCCCCGACGGCGACCCCAACGACGACTCCGACCGTCACGCCGTCTGCCTTGTCGGTCGATGCACTGATAACATCGACACCTGCCCCGTGAGGGGGATAGGCAAGAGGAGCTTGGCGGAGCGAGGAGAAACGGCTTGAGTCAGCCAGTGGCGCTCGAATACCTTGGCGTACTTGCCTTCGTCAGGCCGGATGTGGGTCAGCAACTCACCTCTGAGCTGCACGTGGCCACCGACAAGCCGGTGCGTGTCCTGACCACGCTGCCGATCTTTGAAAAGACCAGCGCGCTCCGGACCATCCGGCAGATGCGTCCGCAAGCGTTGCTGGTTGACGCCGACGTCGACGGGTACAGCCTGCCCGATCTCCTCCGGCTTCGACACGAGGTCGACTTCCCGCTGGTGCTCGTTGGGCTGGCGCAGTCGGGGTCGAGTGAGATGGAAGAAATGCTCGGGGTTCAGCTCGACGCCGTCTACACCCTGCCCCTGACCGTCGGCGGCATGGAACGGATCTGCGAGGAGCTCCCCCCAGCGTTCATGCGACTGACCCGCGAATGGGGCAAGGGTGCCTGGGGCGCGGCCGCGCCGGAAACAATCCGCCAGGCGACGGCCGCCGGCGGCGGAGCCGCATGGCAGCGGCAGGTGATCGCCGTTTGGGCTCCCAAGGGCGGGGTGGGCAAGACCACCATCGCCTGCGAGCTGGGGGCCATGCTCGCCGCCATCGGGGGACGAACCGTGGCGCTGGTCGACGCCAACATGAACGGTGGGCACGTGCGCATGCGGCTCAACGTGGACTCCCAAAACGGGATCCTGCAAGCGGCCTCCGTCTTCCACACCAGCCTGGGGCACCCTTCCAGCGAAGCCGACATGTCGCGCCTGATCGACAATTACCTCAGCCCTGTAAAAGGTGCCCCCAATCTGAAGGTGCTGCCGGGCGTCATGAATATGGAGCAATCTCGCCACGAGCACATCGCCGGCGAGAAGGGGATGGCCTTCATTCAGTACTTACTGCCCCTGCTGTCGCGCAACTACGATTTCGTGATCGTGGACATGGGCAGCTCAATGAACGTCGGCCTACATCAGGGCGCGCTGCACGCCGTCGACACTATCCTGGTCATCTGCGAGCCGGATATGACCAGCATTTCGGATGTGCGCCAGGGCGTCCATCAGACCGTGATCCCGCGGGTGGGGATCGACGCCGGGCGCTTCGGCCTGGTGATTAACAAGTGGCAGGACGGCCTGGGAGTCTCGCTGCAGGAGGCGGCCAAGTTCGCCAGGGTTTCAGCCCTGGGGATCGTGCCGCTGGACATCAGCGGCAACGTGACCCGGGCAGGCAACGAGGGCCGCTCCTACACCGCCATGTTCGCCAACGGTCGCGCCCACGCCCGAGGCACAGAGGCCACGCTGCAGGGGATGGCGGAGCTGGCGGGCCAGTTCTACCCACCTATCGCCGCCGCCTGGTCGGCGCGGTTGAAGCAGGGCAAAGGCAAACGCCGGTTGAGCCTTTTCAACCGGTGATATCTGCGGAGGAGGACGTGCGAGGCGACTACTTCGAAGAATCCTTCTCGGCTGACCGTGCGCCCGGTCGCCCTGGCATGCAGTCCGTCGGTGATCCGTATCCGCCCGCGCTCGAGCTGATCCGGCAGCGTCTCACTCGGCAGTTCGGCCCTGGCCAGATCAACAACGCCGGGCCGCACGTCACGGACGAAGCCCACAGGATCGCGGGGGAGGTGTTCCGCTCCTACAATGATCAGGCCTTGCAGGACAGCCGGCCGACTCTGGCCGGCGACCCGGACGTGTTCGTCCAGAAGGCGCTGGCCGACATCCTGGGGATGGGAGCGCTCGAACCCCTCCTGGCCGACGAGTCGATCGAGGACATCGCCGTGAACGGGCCGAACGAAGTGATGGCCTATCGCGGCGGCCGGTGGGAAGAGACCGGGACCACCTTCCAGTCCGCCCCGCGCCTGCTCGAGCTGCTCAACCGGGGCATCGCCGGCTCCAACCGCCAGGCCAACATCGTCATGCCCATCGCCGACGCCGTTCTCCCGGGGGGCGAGCGCATCGGCGTCGTCACCCACCCCATCGCCAGCCCGTGGCCGAGCGCCGTGATCCGCAGCCCGCGGGCGCGCCGTCTCAACCTGGAGGACATGGTCCGGTCGACAACCCATGACCACCATGATATGCAGGCGCCAGCAGCCGATCTGCCCGACTACCGATCTCTGCTCGATGGCGAGGTGGAAGGCCTGCTCTCGCCGGAGGCGGCCGGCTACCTGCACGCCGCCGTCCTGGCCGGGCTCAACATCGTCGTCGTCGGCCCGACGGGAGTCGGGAAGACGACGCTCTTGATGGCCCTGGGCCGCAAGATCCCCCGGGGACAGCGGATCCTGATCATCGAGGACACGCCCGAGATCATCCTGCATCCGGACTCGGACAAGCCGAACAACGTGCTCTACCTGCGCACGCGGCCGCCTTCACTCGAAGGCGTGCCACCGATCACCCAGGAGGACCTGGTCAAGCTGGCGCTTCGCCACCGCCCCGACGCCCTGACGTTGGGCGAGGCACGCGGTGGCGAGGTCTTCGACCTGCTCAATGCCTTGAACACGGGGCACAAGAACGGCCTGACCAGCGTCCACGCGTACGGCGCCGAGGAGCTGTTCTCCCGGATCTACCTGATGCTGGCCCAGAGCGAGCGCGGCCGCTACCTAAATACCTGGCGCGCGGCGCAGATGGTGGCCTCCACGCTGCACATCGTGGTGGCGCTTGAAATGCACCGGGTGGGCGGCCGGCTCATCCGGCGGGCCCACACGATTGCCGAGCTGACGGGCGCGGTCGTGGAGCGCGGCGGCGCCTATGAGCCGGAAATGCAGACCCTGTTCCGCGCCGCCGGGAACCGGCTCGACGGCCCGTTGGCCGCCTCGGCCCATACGGGGCGCTTCAAGCAGGCCGGACTGCACCCCGCTCCGGCCATGGCAAACTGAGGGGGGCCGCATGCTCACCAACCTTCTGCTGGCGTTCATCGCCGGGGTCGGGATCCTGCTCATCTTCCTGGCCATCAGCACGCAGCCTCGTCCCTCGAGTTTCGAGCGCATCGAGCGGCTGTCGCGCGGCCAGGCCGAGGCCGCCGAAGGGCCGCACGACACGCAGGATGGGTTCGCCCGCACGCTCCGCAAGCGCGGTCTGGCGGCGGCCATCGCTCAGGCCGATCTCCCCGTGACGCCGGCCGGCTTTCTCAGGGTCGGCGCCGCCGTCGGCCTGCTCTCATTCCTTGTCGCCTTACTGCTGTCCGGCGCGGTGCTTGTGTCGGCCTTTGTCGGGGCACTGGGCTTCGTACTGTATGTACAGTGGCTCTTCCAGCGCCGGGACGCCCACCGGCTGGAATACGAAGAGGCGCTGGCCGATCTGTGCGACCGCCTGGGGGTGGGCGCGCAGCTGTACGGGACGCTCAAAGGCGCCGTGACCCACGCCGCGGAGATGGCCCCCGAAGCCGTGAAGAACGATTTCAGCGCCATCGCCAGCCAGATCACCGGCGGCGCCAGCCTGCGGGCGGCCTTCGAAGGCGTGCAGCAAGCGCGCGCCAGCTATTCGCTGGATTTGCTGGTCGACACCCTCGCCGTCTGGCAGGGCCGCGGGGCGACCATCCCGCTGCACGAAATCCTGGAGCCGCTCAGCACCACCATCCGGGAAACGGCCGCCGAGCGCAAGCGGATGGTCGCCGAGCTCTCGCTCGCCCGCAACCAGATGCGCCTGGTGGCCATCGCCCCGCTGATCTTCGTCGGGCTGCTCCGCTTCTCAAGCCCCGCCATGGCGCACATTTACGCCTCGCTCACGGGCCAGGTCGTTCAGATCACCGCCTACGCCCTGGCGCTGGTGGGCTTCATCCTGGGCCAGCGGGCTCTGACGGGCGTGGCCAGGGTGCTCGAAATCGAGGAGGCGTGAAGACGTCATGACCAACGGCATATTGGTCCCGCTGCTCCTTTCGTCGCTGGCCGGGTTCGGCGTCTTTCTGATCTTCGCCGCGTTCGCCGTCCCACGCGCGGCGCTCCGCCGGCTGCAAGGGACCGGGGCGGGGCCGCGTGTCGTCGGCGTGGCCGAGGCGGGGATTCTGGAAGCGGCCATCACCGACCTGAGCCGGCGCATCAAGCCGGAAGGCGACGACCTGCTCGGACGGCTGCGCCGATCCGGCTGGATCTACGGATCGCTCCCCGAGCTCTACGCCCGGCGGATGTACGCCGCGCTCATCTTCATGATCACCGCTCTGGCCGTCAGCGTCGCCTTGGATTTCGTCTTCGCGGCACCGGTGGTGCCGCTGGGATCGGCCGTGCTGACCACCCTGGGTGCGGTCTACGGCTTCTGGCTGCCCGAGCGCACGATCAACGCTGCCATCCGCCGGCGCCGGGAGAGGCTGCTCAAGGAGATGGGCTTCGGGCTGGAGCGCATCGCCCTCTTCCTCGCCTCGGGCGCCGACATCGCCGACGCCCTGGCTCAGACCCGGAATGTGGGGCTGTTCGGCGAAGCCTGCGGCCGGCTGGCTTCGAGTCTCAGCATGGGCCGCTCGATCCTGGAGGCCACCGAAGACGTGCGCAAGGACCTGCCGCACACGCCGGCGTTCGACGAGTTCCTGGGCATGGTCACGATTTCGATCCAGAAGGGGCAGACCCTGGCCGGCCCCTTCAGATCGCGGGCCCGGGCCATGCGGGGTCGGCTGAAGTTGGCCATCGTCGAGGAGGCCAACCGGGCCAAGATCAAGGTCACGCTCCTGACGTCGATCGTGATCCTGCTGGCCAGCCTGATCGTCACCATCGTGCCCACGCTCATACTTCTCACCAGCGAGGGGGTGATATAAGATCGGGAGTGGGAGAGCCGGTGTCCAAACACACTCGATGGGGGATCCCCCTCCTTACAGCAGCCTTGATCCTGGCCAATTGTGGGCCCGGGCCGCAGGGCAATAGTGAAATCTCGGCCACACCTACAACCGTTCCAAGGGTTGCGGTCGTAGAACTGCCACTTTCCGACGTGCCGGCACCGAAGGCGGGCACGGTCCTGGCGCCTGCCGCCACCTCGCCCGGCGGCGCGCAGCTGCAGGTGCTGCGGGTCCTCGAGGATCCTCGAGCGCTCCCGCTTGACCCCTTCCTCTCCTACACTCGCCCTTCGGGCGAAACAGTGACCCATCCGGAGGCATCCGAAATCCGGCAGGCGTTCCCGGATTCGCAACAACGTACGCTCGCCGTCTACATCCGGGTGCGCGCGCCGGAGGACGCACCTGCGGCGGATCCCATGCAAGTTCCCCGCTTGTCGACCGCCGGTGCCGGCGAGCTCTGGCCGCCGCTGACCGTCGTCGATGCCGGTTCCGGGCTCAATCTTCCTTGCGTGCCAGTCGCTGCAGCGTCAAAGGACGCATCAGAGGCCGGCCCGCCCGAGCCAAGGTATGAACCCGCCCAGTCATCTCTGGCTCCGGGAGAAGTGCGCGAGGGATGGGTTCTCTGTTTGGCTTCCTCGGCTAGCGCAGATTCGGCGGCGCTGGAGTGGGTGTTCTCTTCAGCTGATGCCTCTTCGTTTTCGGCGCCAGCCTGGACTCCGCTCGATCGTCGGCAGGTTGGCGCGTGGCACTTGATTCCAGACGGAACAGTCCTGGGCTGGAATGTAGCCGGGTCGGCAGGTGCCCGAGATGTAACTCCGGGGCCGCCCGCTTCGCGCTTGGTCACCCCAACGAGCGCCGTCCCCGAGACTGGCGCAGAGATTGTCTACCAGGGTCTGTTGTGGGTATCGATAGGGGCTGGGTTCTCCTACCGAAGTGACGTCGAAGACACATCCGTACAGGCGCCGTTGGGAAACATCACCCGGGCGCCGCGCGCCCCCGGGAATTGTCCAGGCGTTAGCGTCTGGTATCGAGGCCGCGGGGTCGAATGTCCCCCAACGGGCGAGGACCGCATCGGCCGGTTCGCCCTGCAGTTCTACTTCCCCGGCTTCGAGCAGCTGCAGGCGGACTGGGATCGCCTCGCCCTTGCCCAGAGGGTCTCAGTTGACCTATATGTGCAGGACTCGCCGGACGGCCTCTTCGCCACCGCCGAGGGATTGGAGATCCAATCCGAAGGCAGCTGGGCGGAGGCAGACCTGCCTTCGAGTTCTTCCACAGTTTGGGCCGTCATGAGATCCGATGCCCTGGGAGGCTGGTCCAGCCGGACACCGGCTTGGGAAATCCCGCTGTACGACGCGGCATTCGGGCTGGTGGACACCCGCGAAGGAGTCTGTCTC
>CAZMSI010000085.1:0-7986 GCA_964568895.1 uncultured Sideroxydans sp.
CTCCTCGGCGATGACAAGCGACTCGGCACGGTGGCCGACATCCTGATTTTCCTTAAACGAACTGTCGTTTTTTATATGCTATATGTATATAGCTTTTTCAATAAATCCAATTTTCTCAAAAATGAATTTTCCGTTCAACCGGAAACCAGGCCCGACAATCAAGCATCGAACGGATGACGCAACACGATGGTTTCGTCGCGGTCCGGGCCGGTCGACACCATATCCACCGGAACTTCGCAGATTTCCGCGATGCGCTCCAGATAAGTTCGTGCGGCTTGCGGCAGCGCCGCATAGTCCTTGACCCCGACCGTGCTTTCCTTCCACCCTGGCATTTCCTCGTACACCGGTTCGCATCCCTCCAGCGCATCGGCGCCGGTCGGCAGGATGTCGCTGAACTTGCCGTCGATGTTGTAGCCGACGCCGATGCGCACGATTTCCATGCCGTCCATTACGTCCAGCTTGGTGATGCACAGGCCGGATACGCCGTTGATCTGGATCGAACGCTTGAGCGCGGCGGCATCGAACCAGCCGCAGCGACGCGCCCGTCCGGTGGTAGCGCCAAATTCGTGGCCGCGTCTGGCCAGTCCCTCGCCGATCGGGTCGCGCTTTGCTTCCGCATCGTACAATTCGGTCGGAAATGGGCCGGAGCCGACGCGTGTGGTGTAGGCCTTGGTGATGCCCAGCACGTAGTGCAGATGCTGCGGACCGATGCCGCTGCCGGCACAGGCCGCCCCGGAAATGCAGTTGCTGGAGGTCACGAATGGATAGGTGCCGTGATCAATGTCGAGCAGCGCGCCCTGTGCGCCCTCGAACAGCAGGTTCTGGCCCGCCTTGTTTGCCTCGTACAGCGCACGCGGCACATCCATCACCAGTGGCTTGATGCGCTCGGCCAGCGCCAGCGTTTCATCCAGCGTCTGCTGAAAGTCCACCATATCGACCTGGAAATAGTTTTTCAGTACGTAGTTATGGTAGTCGAGCACTTCTCCCAGCTTCGCGGCAAAGCGCTTGCGGTGAAACAGGTCCTGCAGGCGAATCGCGCGACGCGCCACCTTGTCCTCGTAGGCCGGTCCGATACCGCGGCCGGTGGTGCCAATCTTGGATGCGCCCTTGGCAATCTCGCGCGCGCGATCCAGCGCCACGTGGTATGGCAGGATCAGCGGGCAGGCCTCGGAAATGCGCAGGCGGTTGTGCACATCGATGCCGGCAACAAGAAGTTGATCCATTTCCTCTAGCAGTGCCTGCGGCGACAGCACCACACCGTTACCGATGTAGCACACCACGTTCTCGCGCAACACACCGGAGGGTATCAGGTGCAATATGGTTTTCTGGCCGTTGATAACCAGCGTATGACCCGCGTTATGGCCGCCCTGGAAACGAACCACGCCCTGTGCATGGTCGGTCAACCAGTCGACTACCTTGCCCTTGCCTTCATCGCCCCACTGGGTTCCGATCACCACAACATTTCTAGACATTGCTTCAGTTCCAGATTAATTATTCAATTTCAATTATTTGCCACGAACCATCGCGCAAGACCAGTGCGCGGTCGCAATTCAGTTCGGCGCGATGCGCGGCATCGCCCAGCATGTCGACCACGACGGCATTCCCCTGCGCGCGCAATTCATCGATTTTTTCCTGCAACAGCGGGTCGCTGTCGAGCGGCGCAAGTATACCCTTGGCCATGGCCTGTTTTTCCAGCAAACCATGCAACTGGCGCAGGTCCATACTGAACCCGGTGGCCGGACGGGCGCGCCCGAAACTCTTGCCGACGTCGTCATAACGCCCACCCAGCGCAATCGCATCGTGGCTTCCTGCGTGATAGGCGGCGAACACCATGCCGCTGTGGTAGTGGTAGCCGCGCAGTTCCGCCAGGTCGATGCCGATGTCGGCCGCCAGCGGCTGCAATGCTTCCATCACACGCTGCAATTGATCCAGCGCCGCCCGGATTTCCTCAACATCCGGCAACAACTGCCGCGCGCGTTGTAGCACTTCGGCACCGCCATACAATTGCGGCAGCGCCAGCAACGCATCCTGGGTAGTCTTGGGCAAGCCCTCGACCAGCCCACCCAATGCAGGCACATCCTTGCTCTGCAGTGCGCTGAACAGCGCCGCCTCGAGTTCCTCGCCGATGCCGGCGCCCTGAACCAACGCGCGAAATACCGCAACATGGCCGAGATCAAGATGCACGCCGCCTATCCCCAGCAGCGCCAGTGATTGCAGCATCAGCCTCTGCACTTCCAGATCGCTTTCCAGGCCACTGTGGCCGTACAGTTCGGCACCGATCTGCAGCGGTTCGCGCGTGCGCATCAATCCCGCCGGCTGGGTGTGCAGCACGCTGCCCGCATAGCATAGCCGCGCAATGCCCTGGCGGTTGAGCAGGTGCGCGTCGATGCGTGCCACCTGCGGGGTAATATCGGCGCGCAGCGCCAACGTGCGCCCGCTCAATTGATCCACCAGCTTGAAGCTGCGCAGGTCCATGTCATGGCTGTCGTTAATCAGCAGTGCTTCGGCGTATTCCAGCAGCGGCGGCGCCACCAGCTGGTAGCCGGAACGGCGCAACAATTCGAGTATGCTGGTGCGCATGCTCTCAATGCGCCAGGCCTCGTCCGGCAGCATGTCCTGTATATATTCCGGCAACAACCAGTTCGGCATCATTTCACCCAGTAAATTATCAGCACGCCAACCAGCATCAAGGTCAATCCGATGAAGCGCACTTGTCCATCCTGCAACTGCGACAGTTTGCGCAAGGTTTCCCGCCAGACAGGAGGAAACAGGAAGGGCATCATGCCTTCGAGCACCAGCATCAATCCAAACGCAATCAGCCAGAAGTACAACATGATGTTACTTGCCCTGCTTGCCTGCGCCCTTGAGATATTTGAAGAAGTCCGAACTGGGATCGATCACCATCATGTCGCTCTTGTTCTTGAAGCTCTGTTTGTAAGCATCCAGGCTGCGATAGAAAGCATAGAACTCCGGATTGCGCTTGAACGCGGCAGCATAGATCGCAGTAGCCCTGGCATCGCCCTCACCCTTGATTTTCTGGGCTTTATTATAGGCATCGGCCAGAATCACCTGGCGCTGGCGGTCGGCATCGGCCCGGATCTGCTCGCTTTCGGCATTACCCTCGGCACGCAACTGGTTGGCCACGCGCTTGCGCTCCGCATCCATGCGACGATATACCGAATCACTGATTTCCGGCGGGAAATCCACCCGTTTCAGGCGCACATCCAGTACTTGCACGCCGATTTTGCTCGCATCGGCATTGGTTTTCTTCTGCACGTCCTGCATGATCTGGTCGCGGTCGCCGGAGATCACCTCGTGGATGGTGCGCTTGCCGAATTCCTCACGCAGCGCCGCATTGACCGTCTGCATCAAACGGGTGCGTGCACGCGCCGTGTCGCCGCCCAGACTAATGTAATACTGCTTGACGTCGGCAATGCGCCATTTAACGAAAAAATCCACCATTACGTTTTTCTTTTCCGACGTAATGTAGAGCTCCGGTTCGGAGGAATCCAGCGTCTGGATACGCGAATCGAAGAAACGCACATTCTGCATCAGTGGTGTCTTGAAATACAGGCCGGGCTGGGTCTTCACGGATGAAATTTCGCCGAGCTGGAACACGATCGCATTCTGGCGCTGATCCACCACGAACATGCTCAGGCTGAGCAGTATAAGCAGGGCGATTACGCCGACCGCGATATTACCGAGATACTTGTTCATGGGCGTTCTCCCCTGTCGCGGACAAGAGAGGTATCGGGTGCGCGCAAGGCTGCAGCATCCTTTTCTTCCGCAGACATTCGTTTTGACTGGTCGGTTTCGGGTTTCGCCGCCGGTTGCGCGCCGGACGATGGCACAGCACCGGGGTTGGTGCTCTGAATCAGTTTATCCAGCGGCAGATACAACAGATTATTGCTGTTTTTCTGGTCCACCATGATTTTGGTGGTACTGGACAATATCTGCTGCATCGCGTCAATGTACATGCGCTCACGCGTTACCTGAGGAGCCTTGTCGTATGCCGCCAGTATCTGCTCGAAACGGCTGGCATCGCCCTTCGCCCTGGCAATCACACTCTGCTGGTAGCCGCTGGCCTCCTCCATCAGACGTGCCGCCGCGCCCTTGGCCCGCGGCACCACGTCGTTGGCATAGGCCTGGCCTTCATTTTTCTGGCGTTCTTCATCCTGTCCTGCCTTCACGGCATCTTCAAACGCGGCCTGAACCTGTTGCGGCGGCTGCGCATTCTGCATCGTCACCTTGCTGATCAGGATGCCTGACTTGTAGCGGTCAAGTATGCTTTGTATCAGCTTGGTAGTTTCTGCCGCCACCTGTTCGCGGCCCTCGTACAGCACGAAGTCCATTTTGTTCTTGCCCACCACTTCACGGATGGCGGTTTCCGCTGCCTGGCGCACGTTCTGGTCCGGATCGCGGTTATTGAACAGATACGCGGCCGGATCTTTCAGGTAATACTGCACGGCGAACTGGATGTCGATGATGTTCTCGTCATCGGTGAGCATCAGCGATTCGCGCAGAATCTTGTTTTTTACATCGTCGCGATAGCCGATTTCCACCGTGCGCACCTGACTCAAATTAACGATTTCGACAGACTCGATGGGGAACGGCCAGTGCCAGCGCGGCCCCGGCATCGTGGCTTCGGTATATTTTCCAAAACGCAGCACCACGCCACGTTGACTGGCATCGACGATGTAAAAACCGCTGGCAAACCACAACAACACAACCACAACAATGATCAGGCCGATGCTGCTGCCGAAATTCCTCGGGGCGGAAGGCGGACCACCTGGCTCCGCAGGCCCGCCCCCTTTGTTGCCCAGCAGGGAGGCCAGCTTTCTGTTCAGGCTGCGCAGCATGTCATCCAGGTCGGGCGGACCACCGCTGTTCTTGTTGCCCCACTGCGGGTCATTCAATCCCATTTATCCTGTTCTCCGTAGTCTGTTCCTGTTGCCCGAAAGTGGCCCGAACTTCGGCCAGCGCTGTACGCAACATATCCACGCCCGCGCCGGTTCTGGCGCTTAAACGAATGCGGGCGATTCTACCATACTCATCGCGCTCCACACCTGCCGGCAAGGATTGCAGATCGATTTTATTCAGTACCAGAATCTGCGGAATTGCATCCGCACCAATCTCCTTCAGCACTTTGTTAACCTCGGCGATCTGCTCGTCGCGGTCAGGGCTATTGATGTCCACCACATGCAGCAGCAGATCGGCCTGCGCGGTCTCCTCCAGCGTGCCGCGGAACGCAGCCACCAGCGAGTGCGGCAAATGGCGGATGAAACCGACGGTATCGGAAACCACTACTGCTCCGCGTTCCGGAATAAACAACCGGCGCGCGGTGGTGTCCAGTGTGGCAAACAACTGATCGGCAGCATACGCCTTGGCGTGGGTCAGGCTGTTGAACAGCGTGGACTTCCCGGCGTTGGTGTAGCCGACGATGGATACCGACAGCACGTCGTTGCGGCTGCGTGCGCGACGCTGCACCCGGCGCTGGCGCTTGAGCCTGGCCAAGCGTTCCTTGAGCGCATCCACGCGCCTGGCCAGCTTGCGGCGATCCGTTTCCAGTCGTGTTTCACCCGGGCCGCGCAGACCGATGCCGCCTTTTTGCTGTCCCAGCTCGACGCCGAGGCCGGTAAGCCGGGTGGCCAGATAGCGCAACTGCGCCAGTTCCACCTGCACCTTGCCTTCATGGCTCTTGGCGCGCTGCGCAAAAATGTCCAGGATCAGCGCGGTACGGTCGATCACGCGCGTCTTCAGCCGGGCAATCAGGTTGCGCTGTTGCGCGGGCGTAAGGTCGTGATTGAAAATCACCATGGAGGCATGATGCTGCTGCACCGCATCGGCAATCTCCTGTACCTTGCCGCTGCCGTCATACAACGCCGGATCGGGACGTTGCCGCCTTCCCTCGACGATTGCCACGGCATGTGCCCCGGCACTCTGCGCCAACAGGCGCAGTTCCTCGAGGCTTTCGGTGTAATCTGCGGCACCGAAATCCAGACTGACCAGTACCGCTGCGTCAGTCGCGGCAACAGCGCCTTCCTGCATTACTCGGTATCGTATGGGATGGTCACTGCCCGTGATGGAACGATGGTAGAAATGGCGTGCTTGTATACCATTTGCGTGATGGAGTTCTTCAACAGCACCACGTACTGGTCAAACGACTCGATATGACCCTGCAGTTTGATGCCGTTGACCAGATAGATTGCAACCTGCACGTGTTCCTTGCGTAATACATTCAGGAACGGGTCTTGTAGATGTTGCCCTTTTGTGCTCATGATTTTGCTCTTGTTGTAGTAAATGGAATGCTTACTGTACTGGATTTCCAGTTGCGTGACTAGAGCCGGATTACAGCTCTAATAACCATAATATGTTATCCGAAACGTTTGCGTCCCCGGATCCGCGCACGGTGTGCACGCTTGGCTTCGGACTCGGTCAACGGCCGGGACTTGCGCCCCTCGAATGGATTCTTGCCGACGTTGAACTGGATGCGCAACGGCGTGCCCTGCAGATCGAATGCTTCGCAGAAAGTGCGCTCCAGGTAGCGTTTGTAACTATCCGGCACATTATCCAGGCCGCTGCCGTGAATCACCACGATGGGGGGATTGCGACCACCCTGGTGGGCATAACGCATCTTGGGCCGGAAACGGCTGCGTGGCGGTGGCTGCTTTTCGATGGCCGCCTGCAGCACGCGCGTCAGTTTTGGGGTGGATAGCTTGGCCATTGCTGCGGCATAGGCTTCGTCCACCGATTTCAATACTCCCGCCACACCATTGCCTTTCAGCGCGGATATGAAATGCTGTTTGGCGAAACCCAGGAAGTGCAGCTTGCGCTCAATGTCACGCTTGGCGGTGTCGCGCTGGTAGTCGTCAAGGCCATCCCACTTGTTCACCGCCAGCACCAGTGCACGCCCTGCCTGCAGCACGAAATCGGCGAGGTGTGCATCCTGCTCGGTGATCTGGTCGCGCGCATCGACCACCAGCACCACCACGTTGGCGTCTTCGACCGCCTGCAGTGTCTTGATCACCGAGAATTTCTCGATTGCTTCGTCGATCTTGCCGCGCCGCCTGACGCCCGCTGTGTCGATGATGGTGTAGTGATGCCCCGCACGCTCGAAATCGATGTAAATGGAATCGCGCGTGGTGCCCGGCTGGTCGAAGGCAATCACGCGCTCTTCACCCAGAATGGCGTTAACCAGGGTGGACTTGCCAACATTGGGGCGACCGACGATGGCGATCTTGGGATGGTCGGCTTCGGCTTCTGTGCCCTCTTCCGGCAGCGGAAAATCTTCCAGCGCAATCTCTACCACTTCTTCCACGTTGTCGCCATGCGCGGAAGAAATCGGCAGCGGGTCACCCAGGCCCAATTCGTAGAACTCGGCGGTAACGCGCGCACGCTGCATGCCTTCGACCTTGTTCACCAGCAGCAGCACCGGACGGCCGGTCTTGCGCAACTCGGTGGCGATGATCTTGTCCTGCGGCGTGACACCCTGACGGCCATCCACCAGAAACAGCACGATATCCGCTTCGTCCACTGCCTGGCGTGTCTGTCGCGCCATATGGTGCAGGATGCCGTCCTTGGCCACCGGCTCCAGCCCGCCAGTGTCCACCACCAGATGCGGTTTTTCGCCCAGGCGCCCGCGTCCGTAGTGACGGTCGCGCGTCAGTCCGGGCTGGTCAGCTACCAGCGCATCGCGGCTGCGCGTGAGGCGATTGAACAGGGTCGACTTGCCAACGTTCGGTCGGCCGACCAGCACCAGGGTGGGGAGCATATGCAATACGCTTTAATGAATGGAGATCGAATACAGTCCGCCGTCGCGGGTTTCCACCAGCAGCCCGCCGTCCATTTCCTGTGGTGCGGACGGGACGGGACTGCCGTCGGTATCAATGCGTGCCACCATGCGACCGTCGTCACTGCTCAGGGCATGCAGGTAACCTTCGAAATCCCCGACTATCACGAAACCGTCCAGGGCAAGCGGTCTTGAAG
>CAZMSI010000086.1:0-7980 GCA_964568895.1 uncultured Sideroxydans sp.
CCCCCCCCCCCCCCCCCCCCCCCCCCCCCCCCCCCCCCCCCCCCCCCCCCCGTGGGAATAGCCCATTTGGGGGATGTCTGATATACTTTCTACAGTTTTGGGGCGCGCAGAAACTATTTGCACCATATCCGGCAGGGGGTTGCCGGCAATATCGATATGAGGATGCATCAGTAAAGTTCCAGACTGAACTGTAAAACTACTAAAAAACTACTAAAACAGGTAGTTCGGATATACGGTAAACAGACATTGAATAATCCCAGGCTCAAGAAAAGCAGCGCTCCTGTACAGCCCTTCCCAGAGCGGGCTGAAGATTCTGTTGTGCCCAAAACCGCAACCACCAACGACGGCTCGATAGCCTCTTTTGGCAGCGAAGTGAAATCGTTGCTGGACGGTTTTCTCGAAACCATCATCAAATCTGTTGGCGCCAAGGCCGGCGCCATCCGTCTGCTGTCTTCCAATGGGCGAGAATTGCACCTCGCCGGCGCGGTCGGCCTGCCGCCGGAAATTTTCAAGCACGAAGGCAATGTTGCACTGGATTGCGGGGTATGCGGCAAAGCGGTGAGCGAAGGTGGCGTACAGTCGGAAGAGATGGCTTTCTGTGCGCAGCGCTACGATATCCGCTTTTTCGGCGAGGACAGCAAACGCATCGTTGCCGTACCACTGGAATATTGCGACAGCCTGATTGGTGTGTTCAATCTGTTTTTCGAGGATGAACAGGAGATTACCGCCGAGGCGGCGGCACTGCTCCGTTCCTTTGCCGAAATGATCGGCATTGCACTGGAGAACGCCCGGTTGGCTCGCGAGAACCGGCGCATGAACCTGATGGCCGAGCGGCAGGCAATTGCCAATGAAATTCACGACTCGCTGGCGCAAAACCTGGCATACGGCCGGATGCGCATGACCATGTTGCAGGAGGCCGTCCGCAACCAGGATGAACTGCTGGCACACAAATGCATGCGTGATGTGAACGAGGCACTGGACAGCGGGCAGAAATCGGTGCGCGAGTTGATTACTCATTTCCGCTGCCAGATGGATCCGTTGGGGCTTCAGCATGCACTGCAGGTCCTGGTCAACGAATTTGGCGAACGTACCGGTGTTGCGCTGGAATATTCCAACCGCGTGCCTGACCCGGGATTGCCGCTTGAACATGAATTGCAGGTGTTCCATATCGTGCGTGAGGTGCTGGCGAACATCGCTACCCATTCCGGCGCCAGCCATGCCAGTCTGCAGGTGACGCGCAAGGGAAGGCACTATGTCTTCATCATTGAAGATAACGGTGCGGGAATGTCTGGCAATATTCCGCTGGAAGGGCATTACGGCCTGACTATCATGCGCGAGCGGGCGCAGCGTATTGGTGCCGAGATCAAAGTGGAAAGTACGGAAGGGCATGGCACATGCGTGCGCCTGAGCCTGGACGCACCCTAATGAAGACGGAACAGGTAAAAATGCAAGAAGAGAATAAACATATACGAGTTGCGCTGGTGGATGACCATAGCCTGTGCCGGCGCGGCATGACCGAACTGCTCACTCACCGTTACGGCATTAACGTAGTTGGCGCCACCGATAATATCGCCGAACTGGAAGATGTGTTGCGCGAATACAAGCCGGATCTGTTAGTGATGGATTTGCGCATGGAACCTCTCGACGGACTGCAGATCATAGAGCGTCTGCGCAAGGACGGCGACGAAACTCCGGTGGTAATGCTTACCATGAGCGATGCCGAGGCCGATCTTGCCGCAGCAATGCGCGCCGGGGTACGCGGCTATCTGCTCAAGGATATGGCGCCGGACGATGTGGCCGATGCCATCCGCCGCATCGCCGGCGGCGAAATGGTTGTTGCTCCCGCGATGACCATGAAAATGATCGGTATCATGCAGCATGGTGACAAAGAGCGGGGATACCAGAACTCGTTGAAACAGCTGACCGATCGCGAACGTGAAATCCTGCAGTTGCTGGCAGGCGGCGAATCCAACAAGGCCATCGCCATGACGCTGGGCATCAGCAACGACACCGTTAAACAGCATGTTCGCCACATCCTCAACAAGCTCAACCTGACTTCGCGCGTCGAAGCCGCTGTGATGTATGCGGTGGAGCAGAAAAATGCCCATCGGGGCGTCTAGAAAAAACCGATTCCGAACCCTGTCCGGGCGGAGGCATCAGGGATAACGCCGTGCTGCGCTGACGCCTGGAAGCTGCCGAATCAGCGTAAGCAAGCGCCCTAACTGATCGGTATTCGCTACCGCAATCGTGAAGCGCATTTTTGCTTCAAGATTTCTGCTCAAACTCCCTACCTTGGTGACATTGACCTTTTCGCGCAGGAACAGGTCGCCAATGTCGCGCAACAGTCCCGGGCGGTCATGGGCGGTCACCTCGACCTCGACTGTGAAACTGCTGTTGTCGCTACGGCCCCACTGCACATCGAGAATGCGCTCGCCGCGATTTTTCATCAGGTGCTGGATGGAAGGGCAGTCCCGGCGATGGATGGTGATGCCCTTGTCACGCGTGACGTAACCGACAATTTCATCCGGCGGTACCGGCTTGCAGCATCGGGCCATCCGGGTCATCAGGTTGCCGATACCTTCGACCAGAATGCCACTCGGCGCTATGGGTTCGGCGGCTGGTTTCAGGACGATGGGTTGTGTTTTTTCTTCCGTCCTGGCGGGCTGTTCCTGCTGGATGGCGTTGCCGAGTTGCCGCTGCGAGACTTCTCCGCGCCCGATAGCTGCAAGAAAATCCTCGAGCTTGTGGAAGTGCAGTTTCTGGGCGATTTTTTCCTGGTTGATCGAAACAATACCCAGGCGATGCAGTTCCCGGTCGAGCTGGGCGCGGCCCTGGGTAACATGCTCTGCCATGTCCTGCTGCTTGAACCAGTGGCGTACCTTGGCGCGCGCGCTCGGACTCTGCAGGTAACCGAGGCCGGGGGTGAGCCAGTCGCGGCTCGGCGCACCCTGTTTCGTGGTGAGGATTTCCACGCGCTGTCCATTCTGCAGCTTGTAGCTGAGTGGTACGATACTGCCGTCCACCTTGGCGCCGCGCGTGCGGTGGCCCAGGCCGGTGTGCAACGCATAGGCGAAATCCAAAGGCGTTGCACCCTTGGGCAGGCCGACTACCTTGCCCTGCGGGGTTAGTACATAGACCTGTTCGTGGAATAGTTTGCTCTTGAATTGCTCCGCCATGTCGCTGCGGTCGGCGACCTCTTCTTTCCACTCCAGAATCTGCCGTAACCAGGCGATTTTTTCATCGAAGCGGCTGTCGGTTTTGCCACCTTCCTTGTAGCGCCAGTGCGCGGCTACACCCAGCTCCGAATCGTGGTGCATCTGGTGGGTACGTATCTGCACCTCCAGCGCCAGGTCGCGCGGCCCGCTGACGGCGGTGTGCAGCGAACGGTAGTTGTTGCTTTTGGGATTGGCGATATAGTCGTCGAATTCGCTGGTGATCGGCGACCACAGTTCGTGCACCAGGCTCAGCGCGGCATAGCAGTCCTCGATTTTGTCCACCAGGATGCGCACCGCGCGCACGTCGTACAGTTCGCTGAAGTCCAGGTGCTTGCGCTTCATCTTGTTGATGATGCTGTAGATGTGCTTGGGACGGCCGCTGACCTCGGCCCGGATACCGGCCTTGCCCAGCGACTGTTCCAGTTGTGCGATGACTGCGGCGATGTATTGTTCGCGGTCCACGCGGCGCTCGTCGAGCAGTCGCGCCACCTTCTTGTACAGTTCCGGCTCCAGGTAGCGCAACGACAGGTCTTCCAGCTCCCACTTCATCTGCCACACGCCGAGGCGGTTGGCCAGCGGCGCGAATATGCTCCGGGTTTCGTGGGCGATGATCTGCTGCTGTTCGGGATCTGCGCCGGACAGGCTACGCAGTGTCTGCGTGCGTTCTGCCAACTTGATCAGCACTACGCGGATGTCTTCGACCATGGCCAGCAGCATCTTGCGCAGGCCTTCCAGTTGCCGACCGTGATCACTTTTCTTTTTTTCCCTGGTCTGGAATCCGCGCATTTCGCTGAACTGCCGGATCTGCTCCATGCGCGAAATACCCTCGACCAATCCTTTGACATTGGAGCCGAAGCGCATTGCCACATCTTCTTCCCAGTCATCCAGATATTCGGGCACCGCATGCAGCACGGTGGCAGTTATGGTTTCGGCATCCAGATTCATGCCGGCCAGAATGGAGGCCGCGCCCAGCGCATGTTGCAACAGCGGTGTGCCGGTGACTTCGGATTGTCCCTCATAGAGCGGTGCCGCGAATTCGCAGGCGTTGTGGATCGCTTCGATTTCTACCGCAGAAAAATTTGCCGTCAGCGAGGCCAGCCAGTGCCGGATATTTTCGCTGTCGGTGCTGGACAAGGTGGAGGGGTGATGATGAACGGAAACCATGGGGCATTATTGCATCAATGCCCGCAACGCATAAACAGGGAAGAGTCCGATGGGCGGCATACGCGAAAAGTCCGTGGAAAAATTTGCGCTATGCGGTAGTATTCACCTGTTACTGCAAGCACGGCGTGGCGCCTCTTGTTGCAGCCTGCCGAGAGAACAGGAGCCTGAATGTCCGCAGCACAGTCCCATAAATCTTCTTCCATCTCCCGTATCGCCATCATCCTGTCCATCGTTGTGGCACTGGCTGCAGCAGGCTGGTACTTCACCCGCACTAAACCGGTTGCGGTGGTGCTGGCCAAAGTCGAGCGCGGTACGGTAGAGGCGACGGTGAGCAACACCCGTGCGGGAACGGTGAAGGCTTGCCGCCGCGCCAAAATGGCGCCGCCCGCAGGTGGACAGATTGCCGAATTGCTGGTGAAGAAAGGCGAGCGGGTAAAGGCCGGGCAGGTGCTGCTCAGGCTGTGGAGCAAGGATTTGCAGGCACAGGAAAAGCTGGCGCAGGAACAACTCGGCACCGCACAGACGCAGGCGCAGCAGGCGTGCCTGCAGGCCGATCTGGCGGAGAAGGAAGCGGCGCGTGCGCGCCAGTTGCAGGCACAGCATTTCATTTCTCCCGAAGGTCTGGATCAGAAGGTCGCCGCGGCCAAGGTTGCCCGTGCTGGCTGTATTGCGGCGCACAGCATGGTCGGGCAGAGCCGTTCGCGTATCGCCGTGGCGCGCGCCGGAGTGGAACGGATGACGCTGCGCGCGCCGTTTGCCGGCATCGTGGCGGACATCAGCGGCGAACAGGGCGAGTTTGCTACGCCATCGCCGCCGGGTATTCCCACGCCGCCCACGCTGGACCTGATCGATGACAGTTGCCTGTATGTAAGTGCACCGATCGACGAAGTCGATGCTTCGCATGTCAGGGCGGGGCTGCCGGGACGCATCACGCTGGATGCGATCAAGGGCCAGCAGTTTTCGGGTACGGTACGCCGCGTTGCGCCTTATGTGCTGGATCTGGAAAAGCAGGCGCGCACTGTAGAGGTCGAAATGGAATTCAACAACCTGCCGAAGTCTGATCATTTGCTGGTCGGCTACAGCGCGGACGTCGAGATCGTCTACGACTCGCACAAGGATGTGCTGCGCATCCCGACCTCGGCACTGATGGAAGGCAACCACGTGCTGTTGTACCGCGACGGCAAACTGGAGGACCGCAAGGTCAAGACCGGCCTGTCGAACTGGGAATACACCGAAATCACATCCGGGCTGAACGCGGGCGACCAGGTGGTGCTGTCTCTGGATCGCGAGGGAGTCAAGGCCGGCGCACGCGCGCAGCCGGACACGACCCAGGGCAAATGATCGAGTTCAGCGACGTCAGCCGGATTTTCAAGGTAGGTGACCAGCAGGTCGCCGCACTGCGCAACGTCAGCCTCGAACTTGGTGCTGGCGAATACGTTTCCATCATGGGGCCGTCCGGCTCCGGCAAGTCCACATTGCTCAACCTGATCGGACTGCTCGACCGCCCGACCTCCGGCATCTACCGGTTGGACGACCAGGACGTCACCACGCTGGACGATGCGCAGCAGGCACGGGTGCGCCGCGAGAAAATCGGCTTCGTGTTCCAGTTCTTCCATCTGGTGCCGCGGCTGTCGGCGGCGACGAATATTGAGTTGCCGCTGATCCTGGCCGGCGTGCCGGTCGAGGAGCGGCGCGAGCGCGTAACGCAACTGCTGCAGAGCTACGGCCTGGCCGACCGCGCTGATCACCGGCCCGAGCAGCTTTCCGGCGGGCAGCGTCAGCGTGTGGCGATTGCGCGCGCCACCATCATGCATCCACCGGTGCTGCTGGCCGACGAACCGACCGGCAATCTGGATCAGACTACCGGCAAGGAAGTGATGAACCTGTTGGAGCAACTGGTCGAGCAGGGGGTTGCTCTGATCCTGGTGACGCACGATCCGAATCTCGGCGGACGCGCCTCGCGTCAACTGCATATGGTGGACGGAAAAATCGTTTCAGATTCTCTTGGCCAGGCATCGACATGAATCTGGGCGACACGCTGCTGTTCGCCTCCGGCAGCTTGCGCGGAGCACGCACCCGCACCCTGCTGATGATGCTCGCGATGTCGATTGGCGTGGCAGCGGTGGTAGTGCTTACGGCACTGGGCGAGGGCGCGCGCCGCTACGTGGTGGGGCAGTTCTCTTCGCTCGGCAGCAACCTGGTGATCGTGCTGCCGGGCCGCTCCGAAACCGCCGGCGTCAATCCCGGCATGCTGCTCGGACAGACCTCGCGCGATCTGGTGCTGGATGATGCGCAGGCGCTGCTGCGCAGCCCGGCGATCCGCCGCATCGCGCCGCTTACCATTGGTGCCGCACAGGCGTCGCACGGCAGCCTCAATCGCGAGGTGGTGGTGATGGGTACCACGGCCAATATGCTGGAAATTCGCCACATGGATATGGGGCAGGGGCGGTTCCTGCCGCAGGCCGATCCGCGCCTGGCCTCACCGGTGTGCGTGCTGGGCGCCACCATCAAGCAGGAACTGTTTGGTGCGAAACCTGCGGTGGGTGCATGGCTGCGCCTGGGTGACCGGCGCTACCGGGTGATCGGCGTGCTGGCCGAGCAGGGTGAAACGATGGGTATGAATAGCGACGAACTGGTGATCATCCCGGTGGCCTCGGCACACATGCTGTTCAACAGCCAGTCCTTGTTCCGCATCCTGATAGAAGCCAAGAATCGCGACATGATCGAACCGGCCAAACACGATGCCGAGCAGATTCTCAAGCAGCAGCACGGCGGCGAACTCGACGTGACGGTGATCACTCAGGATGCGGTGCTGGCCACCTTCGACCGCATCCTGCGCGCGCTGACGCTGGCGGTGGGCGGTATTGCCGCAATCAGCCTGTCGGTGGCGGGGGTGCTGATCATGAACGTGATGCTGATTGCGGTGGCGCAACGTACCCGGGAGATCGGCCTGCTCAAGGCACTGGGCGCACCACCGGCACAGATACGCCGGCTGTTCTTCGCCGAGGCGGCGCTATTGTCGGTGGTGGGCAGCATTGTGGGATTGATACTCGGTGAGATCGGCAGCTTCGTCATCGGCCAGATATATCCTGTGCTGCCAGTGGGCGCGCCGTGGTGGGCGGTGCTGGCCGCGTTCGGCACGGCACTGGGTACCGGCATCCTGTTCAGCGTGTGGCCGGCCCGTCGCGCGTCGCGGCTTGATCCGGTGGCAGCGCTTGCGCGGAGATAGAGCCATGTTCTTTCGCGATCTGCTCCGCCTGACCCTGTCCACTTTCGAGAGCTACCGCATGCGCAGCTTCCTCACCGGGCTGGGCATTGCCATCGGCATTGCGGCGGTGATCCTGCTGACTTCCATCGGCGAGGGATTACATCAGTTCGTGCTGTCCGAGTTCAGCCAGTTCGGCACCAACATCATCGGCATCAATCCGGGCAAGACCCAGACCCACGGCGCCAGCATCGGCGCGATCAGCTCGGTGCGCGAGATCACGCTGGACGATGCGGAAGCGTTGCGCAAGCTGCCATTCGTGGAACAAGTCGTCCCGGTGATGCAGGGCAACGCCGAGGTGCGTTTCGGCGGGCGCAGTCGCCGCACCACCATATA
>CAZMSI010000087.1:0-7875 GCA_964568895.1 uncultured Sideroxydans sp.
GAGGAAACCGGTGTTGGCAGCGACCAGTAACAGGCCGGCTTCCGCCGCCAGCACAACCCCCAGTACACTGCTGTCCAGCCAGTCCGGCAGGTTTAGTGTGCCGATGATGGCCTTGAAGGTGACTGCATTCAGGGTCTGGCCCTCCACGTGCTGGGCATGCCACAGCAGGTACAGCACGATGATGCCGCCGGCGGTGAAGGCCAGCGATATTGCCATGTAGAACATGGTCAGCTTGCCGGTGTGGGTGCGCGGTTCGGCCAGCCGGTTGACGTTGTTGGATACCGCTTCGATTCCGGTGTAGGTGCCGCCGCCCAGCGAATAGGCGCGCAGGAACAGCGAGGCGACGAACATCCAGCTGGTCTGTTGTGCCAGCGAGGTGGTTTCCCGCAGCGTGTCCGGCACCAGCGCGGGCAGGCCCGAGGCATGCTCGAAAATACCGTAGCCGATGAGCAGGGTGTGGGACAGGAAGAAGGCGAGGAAAATCGGCAGCAGCACCTTGACCGATTCCTTGACCCCGCGCAGGTTGAGCACGATCAGCAGGATGATCAGGCCGATTTCAGTGAACAGCTTGAGATCGTGCCATTCGGTCGGGAGCATACTGAACAGTGCGTCGCTGCCACTGGCGATCGAAATGGTAATGGTCAGCACATAGTCCACGATCAGTGCCGCGCCGGAAACCAGTCCGGCATGCGCGCCGACCAGCCGTGAGGCTACCTTGTAGCCGCCTCCCCCCGAGGGGAACAGTTCGATGACCTGGTTATAACCCAGGGCGATGATGAATACGGTGAATGCGGTTGCCAGCGCCAGGAACAGCCCCAGATGGGTGTGGTGGCCGAGCGCAAGAAAGGCTTCTTCCGGCCCGTAACAGGAAGATGACAGGCCGTCCGCACCCAGGCCGATCCAGGCGAGGAATGAAACGAGCACGATGTTATGGCGGGTTTCCGTACTTAGCGGGTCGAGCGGTGCTCCGAGCAGCCAGTTCCGGAATTTCTGCAGAGCAGGCATGGTGGCGAGTTGTTGTTTGTTCGCTGTCCAGTTGAACTGGCGCGCATTCTAGCATTCATCCCGTCGGGTGTCGTGGGCTGCGATAGCCGGCTATTACAGTATTTCGAATGAAAATCCCACGGTGCCGACAACCATCAGCAACAGGCCGAACATGAAAGAGCTGTCGGCCAGATTTTCCAGTCGCAAGGATAAATCCACCCGATTTACGGCAAGGCGCATGGCGAAGTAGGAACAGACCGCGCTGCCCAGAAAGATGATGCTATCCATGGCAAGCACTTTATCGATGATCAGCCCGGGATAGCCGATATGCATGCCCTTGATAATGCTGATGACTGTCACACATACCCCGGCCATGGTAGCGGCATTGGGCAGGATATGACCGGAAAGGTTTTTGGAGGGAACGCTCATTTTTATCCGACGCAGTTATGTTACAAACCGGCAGATATGACATGTGCGGATCGGAATTGTTCAGTGTGATACGTGGCGCAAGCAAGGTTAGCGGCTTCGGCCGCCGCTACGCGGCTTAACCAGCGGCTTGGCTGGCGTCGTTTGCCAGCTTAGCCGATTGGCTATGCAAAGCTAACTTGCTTCGCAAGTTAGCCTCCACCGCAATCTGGTTCTGCTGCTTCACAGCAATAATGGATTGTGGCTATGACGTAACCTGAAGGTTAGTCTCCGCCGTAATCTGGTGTTGCTGTCTTACAGCAACACCAGATTATCTCTATGAATCAGCTCCAGTTCGTCGACGTAGCCGAGGATGGTTTCGATCTGTGAACTGGGTTTTCCGGCGATGCGGCGGGTCTCGGCGGCGTTGTAGTTGATCAGGCCGTGCGCGATATCGCGCCCGTTGCCGTCGAGTATGGCGATTACCGCGCCGCGCTCGAATTCGCCATTGACCCGTACAACACCGATCGGCAGCAGGCTTTTGCCTTCGCTGCGCAGGGCACGTACTGCGCCGTCGTCCAGTGTGACGCTGCCGCTGACTTGCAGGTGGTCGGCCAGCCATTGCTTGCGCGCGGCCAGTGGGATCTGCGGGGCAATCAGCAGGGTGCCGATGTTTTCGCCGCTCAGCAGGCGTGACAGCACTTCGGTCTCATGACCGGAAGCGATTACGGTATGTGCGCCGCTGCGCGCCGCGCGTTTTGCCGCGAGTACCTTGGTCAGCATGCCGCCGCGTCCGAGGTGGCTACCGACGCCGCCGGCCATGGCTTCCAGTTGCAGATCGCCGGCCTGCGCCGCATCTATCAGTTTTGCTTCAGTGTTCCTGCGCGGATCGGCACTGTACAGGCCGTTCTGGTCGGTGAGGATGATCAGCGCGTCGGCCTCGATCAGGTTGGCGACCAGCGCACCCAGCGTATCGTTGTCGCCGAACCTGATTTCGTCGGTGACTACCGTATCGTTTTCGTTGATGACCGGGATCACGCCGAGATGGAGCAGGGTGCGCAGGGTGGAGCGTGCATTGAGGTAGCGTTCACGGTCAGCGAGGTCGGCATGGGTCAGCAGCACTTGTGCGGCATGCAGTTTATGCTGGCGGAAGCAGCTTTCGTACATCTGCACCAGCCCCATCTGGCCTACCGCGGCGGCGGCCTGTAATTCGTGCATCGCGCTGGGGCGTTGTTTCCAGCCCAGCCGCTGCATGCCTTCGGCAATTGCACCGGAAGAAACCAGCACCACTTCGTAGCCGTTCTCGCGCAGCGCAGCAATCTGCTGCGCCCAGCCGCCTATGGCCTGCGCATCGAGTCCGGCCCCCTGATTGGTGACCAGGCTGCTGCCGACTTTTACGACGATGCGTTTGCACTGGGTGAGTATGGATTTCATGCGTTAAAAGATGTTGCGGTAATTAATCGATCGAACCAATTTCGCTTTCCTGCGCAGCTTGGGCAATGGCTGCAGCCTCTTCGGCCGCAACCTGTTCCAGGTGTGCCATGATAGCGTAAGTCAGTTCCTTGCAGCCTTCGCCGTTGATCGCCGAAATGGTGAAGTGGCGCGTATGTTCGCCAAATTCGCGCAGGAAGGCGGCAACCTTTTCTTCGCGGTCTTCCAGCAGGTCGAGCTTGTTCAGTACCAGCCAGCGTGGCTTGTTGTACAGCACCTCATCATATTTCTTCAGTTCGTTGAGGATGGCATGCGCCTCATGTACCGGATCGACGCCCTCATGCAGCGGAGCGATGTCCACCAGATGCAGCAGCAAACGGGTGCGCGCCAGATGGCGCAGGAACTGGTGGCCGAGCCCGGCGCCTTCCGCCGCCCCTTCGATCAGCCCGGGGATGTCGGCGATGACAAAGCTCTTTTCGACGGATACGCGCACTACGCCCAGGTTGGGATGCAAGGTGGTGAACGGATAGTCGGCCACCTTGGGGCGGGCGGCGGATACCGCACGGATGAAAGTGGATTTGCCTGCGTTGGGCATGCCCAGCAGCCCGACGTCGGCCAGCACCTTCAGTTCCAGGCGCAGTTCGCGGTATTCGCCGGGCTCGCCCGGGGTGAACTGGCGCGGTGTGCGATTGGTGCTGGATTTGAAGTGCAGGTTGCCCAGGCCTCCAACACCGCCTTTGGCCAGCAGCGCTTTTTCGCCATCATGAGTCAGATCGGCGATCAGCTCGCCGCTGCTGAGGTCGGTAATCACGGTGCCGACCGGCATGCGCAGCACGATGTCGTCCGCCCCCTTGCCGTAGCAGTCCGAGCCGCGTCCGGGTTCGCCATTTTTTGCGCGATGATGGCGGGCGTAGCGGTAGTCGATCAGGGTGTTGATGTTGCGGTCGGCCAGCGCATATACGCTGCCGCCACGTCCGCCGTCGCCGCCGTCGGGGCCGCCTTTGGCGATGTTTTTTTCGCGCCGCAAGCTGGCCGAGCCGTTGCCTCCGTTGCCGGCAGTGACCTCGATCCTGGATTCGTCTATAAATTTCATAATGATTTAATTACCGTTAGGGCGTTCCAGTAAGCCAGAGTTCGTTCAAATGCAAGGCGCGAAAAAATTTTCGCAGCGCCGCATATGTGAGTATATGTAAGCAAGAAAATTTTTGAGCAACACAGCAGTTGGAATGAAATCTGGATTAATGGAATGCCCTAAACAAAAAAGCCCTATCCGGTAGATAGGGCTTATTGTACTTGGCCAGGTAAGCTTACGCTGCAACGATGCTGACTGTCTTGCGATTGCTCGGACCCTTGGTGGCGAATTCCACCTTGCCGGTGATCTTGGCAAACAAGGTGTGATCCTTGCCCATGCCGACATTGTCACCGGCGTGGATTTTGGTGCCGCGCTGGCGCACGATAATGCTGCCTGCATTGATGACCTGACCGCCGAAGCGCTTTACGCCCAGTCGTTTCGAGTGTGAGTCGCGGCCGTTACTGGTACTGCCGCCGCCTTTTTTTGATGCCATGGTTCTGCTCCTTTAGCGTTAAGCCGGTATCTCTGCTCAGGCAGAGATGCCGTCGATGCGGATTTCGGTGTAATTCTGGCGATGCCCCTGATGCTTCTGGTAGTGCTTGCGGCGGCGCATCTTGAAGATTTTCACCTTGTCTGCGCGGCCATGCGACACGATGGTCGCCTGCACGGAAGCGCCGCTCACCAGCGGCTTGCCGACATTCAGTTTTTCGCCGTCGGCAATCATCAGCACTTTGTCGAGCACGATTTCGCTGCCGACGTCACCGGCAACGGTTTCAATTTTCAGGGTTTCGCCTTGGGCTACGCGGTATTGCTTGCCCCCGGTCTTGATTACTGCGTACATAACAACCTCGCTGGAATGCGGTTTTACAGAGCCGCGAATTATACACAAATGGCCCGTGGGTTCAAAATGGTTTTTTTAGGGTAGAAACTGGAGAGTTTTAAGCCGGACCAGGTGCGTTTTGGAGAGCTGCCGCGCCGCATATGTGGATATATGCAAGCAAGGTTTTTCAAAGCGCAACAACGTATGGCGCGAAATCTCGGGTTTATCGGCGCATCGAGTCGAAGAACTCGGCGTTGTTCTTGGTCGCCTTGACCTTATCCAGCAGAAACTCCATCGCTTCCAGCTCGTCCATCGGGTAGAGCAGTTTGCGCAGGATCCAGATTTTCTGCAGCAGATCGGCCTTGATCAGCAGTTCTTCCTTGCGGGTGCCGGAGCGGTTGACGTTGATAGCCGGGTAGATGCGCTTCTCGGCCATGCGCCGGTCGAGGTGGATTTCCATGTTGCCGGTGCCCTTGAATTCCTCATAGATCACGTCATCCATGCGCGAACCGGTATCCACCAGTGCAGTGGCGATGATGGTCAGCGAGCCGCCTTCCTCGACGTTGCGCGCGGCGCCGAAGAAGCGCTTCGGACGTTGCAGCGCGTTGGCATCCACGCCACCGGTCAGCACCTTGCCGGAGGACGGCACCACGGTGTTGTAGGCGCGCGCCAGACGGGTGATCGAATCCAGCAGGATGACCACGTCCTTCTTGTGTTCGACCAGGCGTTTGGCTTTTTCCATCACCATTTCGGCAACCTGCACATGGCGGGTGGCAGGCTCGTCGAAGGTGGAGGCCACCACCTCGCCGCGCACAGAACGGCTCATTTCGGTCACTTCCTCGGGGCGTTCGTCGATCAGCAGCACGATCAGGGTGGCATCAGGGCTGTTCGAGGCGATGGAGTGGGCAATGTGCTGCAGCATCACGGTCTTGCCGGATTTCGGCGAGGCGACCAGCAGGCCGCGCTGGCCCTTGCCGATGGGGGCAATGATATCGATGATGCGGCCGGTGATATTTTCTTCCGCCTTGATGTCGCGTTCCAGCAGCAGTTGCTCGGTGGGAAATAGCGGGGTCAGGTTCTCGAACAGGATCTTGTTTTTCGCATTTTCCGGCGACTCGCCATTGACCTTGTCTACCTTGACCAGTGCAACATAGCGTTCGCCGTCCTTGGGGGTGCGAATCTCGCCCTCGATCGAATCGCCGGTGTGCAGGTTGAAGCGGCGTATCTGGCTCGGGCTGACGTAGATATCGTCAGGTCCGGCGAGGTAGGAGGTGTCGGGCGAACGCAGGAAGCCGAAGCCGTCCGGCAGCACTTCCAGCGTGCCTTCGCCGAAGATGCTTTCGCCTTTCTTGGCCTGGTTTTTCAGCAGGGCGAAAATCAGATCCTGCTTGCGCATGCGGTTGGCATTATCGATCTGATTGGATACCGCCATTTCAACGAGTTCGGTAACGTGTTTGGTTTTTATGTCTGATAAATGCATATGGGTAGGCTTACAGAGTGACTGCGGTTAATCTTTAAAGATTGGCTTGTTCAGGGAGTTGTTGTTGCGGTTATGCGCGGGAAGCGCGCCCGGCTGTCTGGAGCGTCGTTAGCAGGTTTTGCTTGTACTTTTGGGACGAAACAGGACAGCAGCAGGCGCGAGATTAAACGGTTCAGATGTGGCTGTCAATAAAAGCGGTCAATTGCGATTTGGACAGGGCACCGACCTTGGTGGCTTCGATGTTGCCATTCTTGAACAGCATCAGAGTGGGAATGCCGCGCACGCCATATTTTTGCGGCGTCTGCTGGTTTTCGTCGACATTCAGCTTGGCCACGGTCAGGCGTCCGGAGTATTCCTTGGCCACTTCGTCCAGGATGGGCGCGATCATGCGGCAGGGGCCGCACCACTCGGCCCAGTAGTCCACCAATACGGGCAGAGGTGCCTGCTGCACTTCGGCGGGAAAAGTCTGGTCGGTGACATAACGGATGTGTTCGCTCATGTTGGGTCTTTCTTTAAGTCAGTTGTTGGTTTCCGGGAAGATTTTGCAGCGCGAGACTGAATGCGGTTGGCCGTCTGGATTTCCTAGGACGCATCCTAACGAAAAAAAAGCCGGCTGTGAAGCATTCGTTTATGTCCATGATTCATCGCATGAATGCGGGGCGATTGGCTCTATCAACGCTGCAACGCAACTTCCACTTCCTGGCGCCTGGGCCGGCCAGCCAGCCGTTCGACCAGCGTCAACGCGAAGTCCATGGCGGTGCCGGGCCCGCGCGAGGTGATGATCTTGCCATCTTCCACCACCGCTTCCGGCTGTTGCCGCACGTGGGGAAAGCCGTCGAGCGCACCGGGAAAGCTGGTGGCGCGCCTGCCGTCGAGTATGCCGGCCGTGGCCAGCACCGAGGGCGCGGCACAGATGGCGGCAACGTAGCGGTCGTGCTGGGACATGCTTTTTGCCAATGTCAGGATGCGCGGATCGGCTTTCAGGTTGTTGGTGCCGGGCTGGCCGCCGGGCAGCACCAGCATGTCGTAGTTGCGCTGCAACGCCACGTCGAGAATGGTGTCCGGCACCAGCACCGTGCCGCGACTGGCGCGCACCGGTTCGGTGTCCAGTCCGGCGCTGGTCACCTCGATGCCGGCGCGGCGCAGGATGTCGATCACGGTAACCGCTTCGATTTCTTCGCAGCCATTGGCCAATGGGACCAGGACAGTTTTCATGGCGATCGGGAACAGGCTAAGGGATGGGAGTATTGTACTCGCATCCGCCCGTTTAGAAATTGCCGGCGAGGCGCAACCCGATGCCGCCGGAAGAAGTATCCGGCAACAACGCTACCTTGCCGGCGCGACGCTGCTGGTTGTAATTGACCACGCTTTGTCCGACCAGGGTGCCGACCAGCGCGCCCGCCACCACATCGGAAGCAAAGTGCGCCTGGTGATAGCTGCGCGCCAGGCCGACCAGTCCGGCCACCGAATAGCTGGTGCACTTGATCCATGTCTGGTCGTAATGTGCGGAAATTACCGAGGCTAAGGCGAACGCCTGTGTGGTATGGCCCGAAGGAAAAGAAGCGTTGCCGCTAAACGGGCGGAAATGATAGACGCCGGCGTTCTGGATCGGGCGGCTGCGTCCGGCGACGAACTTGATTGCCGGGGTGACGATGCCGCTGGCGATGATGCTGGCGGTCAGCC
>CAZMSI010000088.1:0-7578 GCA_964568895.1 uncultured Sideroxydans sp.
CCGAATACTGGACCGAGGAAAACCCGCTGCTGGCCAAGCCGCAGCAGATCACCGGTTTCACGCAGGAAGTGGACAAGCTGCGCGACGATGTGGCGCGGCTGGAACAGCGCATCAACCGCCTGACCAAGGGAAACTGAATGCGCCTGTTGCGGGTCGTCAAAATCTTCTGGGTCATGCTGCGCTTCGGTCTGGACGAATTCCTGCTCGCCCACGCGCGTACGCGCTGGATGCTTCCCACCATCAACGTGCTGCTGTTCTGGCGCGACACTTCGGCACCACGCGCCGTGCGCCTGCGCCGCGCACTGGAAAACCTGGGGCCGATCTTCGTCAAGTTCGGCCAGATGCTGTCCACCCGGCGCGACCTGATGCCGGCCGACATCGCCGACGATCTGGCGATGCTGCAGGACCAGGTGCCGCCCTTCCCTTCCGCGCAGGCGGTGGCATTGCTGGAAAACATCTATGGCAGGAAGCTAAGCGAGGTGTTCTACAGTTTCGATGAAACACCGATAGCCAGCGCCTCGGTGGCGCAGGTGCATTTCGCCGTGCTGCCGGACGGGCGCGAGGTGGCAGTAAAGATCCTGCGCCCCGGCATCGCCGAGGTGATCGAACACGACATTGCGCTGATGGATATCGGTGCCGGCCTGCTGGAGCGCTGGTGGATAGACGGCAAGCGTCTCAAGCCGCGCGAAGTGGTGGCGGAATTCGAGAAGCACATCCACAACGAGCTCGACCTGATGCGCGAATCAGCCAACGCCAGCCAGCTCAAGCGCAACTTTGCCAGCTCGCGCCTGCTGATGGTGCCGGAGGTGTACTGGGACTGGTGCCGCACCGAAGTGATGGTGATGGAGCGCATGAACGGTATCCCGGTGAGCCAGGTGGACAAGCTGCGTACCGCGGGCGTCGACATCGCCAAACTGGCTGAAAACGGGGTGGAAATCTTCTACACCCAGGTGTTCCGCGACGGCTTCTTCCACGCCGACATGCATCCGGGCAACGTGCAGGTGGCGCCGGACGGGCGCTACATCGCACTGGACTTCGGCATCATGGGCACGCTCACCGATACCGACAAGCATTACCTGGCGCAGAACTTCATTGCCTTCTTCCGCCGCGACTACAAGCGGGTCGCGGAAATCCACATCGAGTCCGGCTGGGCACCCGCCGAAACGCGGGTGGACGAACTGGAGGGCGCGATCCGCGCGGTGTGCGAACCGATCTTCGACAAGCCGCTGAAGGAAGTTTCGTTCGGCCGCGTGCTGCTGCGCCTGTTCCAGACTTCGCGCCGCTTCGGCATCGAGGTGCAGCCGCAACTGGTGCTGCTGCAGAAGACGCTGCTCAACATCGAAGGGCTGGGACTGCAGCTCGATCCCGAACTGGATCTGTGGAAAACCGCCAAGCCCTGGCTGGAACGCTGGATGGGCGAACAGGTCGGCTGGCGCGGCTTCCTCAGGACGCTGCGCGAGGAAGCGCCGAACTATGCCACGCTGCTGCCGCAACTGCCGCGGCTGATCCACCAGCGCCTGGCAGAAGACCCGACAGCAAAAATTGAGGCATCCCTGCAGGAACTGGCCGAGCAGCAAAAACGACACAACCGCTTGCTGGAAGTAATCATCTGGCTGCTGCTCGGCCTGCTGATCTGGCTGATCCTGACCACATAAAGCTTATGAACGCCGCAACCACACAGTTGGTTCTGCAAGACAGGCTGGAACAGGTCCTCACCAACCCCCTCGCGCCGCATGCCTGGCACCGGCTGACCGCTGCATGCAAGGACCTCCCGATTCCGGACAGGGAAGCAGTGGCAGCGCAATTGCTGGCGGCAACGCCCGGCGATGGCGTAGCGGGCTTTCTGCGTGCCACATTCCTGGCCTCGCTGACTGACGACACCCAATATCTGGCTGAAGCCGCACACCTCGTGCGTGAAATCACGCCCTACAACGCCGACCGCGCGGGCACCTTCCTGGTCTATGCGTGGTGGAGGTTTGCCCTGTTCGGCGGCAACGACCGCACCGAATTCCTGGAGCGGCTGCGCGCCGCCGCCTTTCCGGAAATCCTGTCCCTGATGGGAGCGCAACTTGACGCCTTGGCTTCCGAACGCCCCGCGCAACGGGAGATCACCGGCATCAACAAGGTGGCGGTCATCGCACCCCTGCTGAGCACGGTCGAGCATGCGCCGACCGCGCTTGCCCTCCATCACGCGCAGCTCCTGTCCGAGCAGGGACTGTCCGTGAAAATCTTTGCGCCGCAGGAATTGCAAATGCCGAGAATGCAGCAGTTCGTCGGCGGGGGTGAAAATTTCACCTTCAATCCGCCACCCGACCCGAACAACTGGAAGCAGTTTACGCTCGACCGCATAGAGGTCTACATCGGCAACAACCAGCTGTCCCTGATGACACGCCATCGCAACATGTTGCGCCGGATGAGCGAATTCGACCCGGACCTGATTTTTTTTACCGGACTTTTCTCGCCGCTGCTGTTCCCGCTCCATGCGGTACGGCCGGTGGCAGGCCTGTCGATACATACCGTCCCGCCCGTCGGCCCGGTGGATGTATGGCTGGCCGCGGACAAGGCGAAAACGGAAACGCCCGACCTGTCATGGTCGCCGCACATCCCGCCGCCGCAGGCGGTGCACTATCCCTACCGCATCAAGTTGCGCCCGGAAGACCGACCGTTCACTCGCGCTGACCTCCGCCTGAATTCAGACGCAATCATACTGATCAGCGTGGGCGACAGCCTGATAGCGGATATCAGCCGGGAGTGGGCAGAGCTGATGCTGGATTTCCTCGCAAACAACCGCAATGTGCAATGGCTGCTGGTGGGTGGTACTGGCGAACTGCCGGCGGCGCTGAAAGATCGCGCGCCGGCACAGATCCGCACACTGGCACACCATTCCGGCATACGCGAAATCTGCCGCTGCTGCGACATCTTCGTCAATCCGCCGCGCATGGGCGGCGGCTTCAGTGTGGCAACGGCGATGGCGGACGGCCTGCCCGTGGTTGCCTATGCCGGCGCCGACGGCGGGGATAAGATCGCGGAATATGCGGTGGCGGATCATGCGGCCTATTTCGCCAGTCTGGCACAGCTTGCCGCCGACCCGGAGTTGCGCAAAAAACAGGGCGCGGCCATGCAGGCGCTGTTTCGCGACACGCTGGATCTCGGTTCAGCCGCGCCGGCACTGATGCAGGCCTGCCAGTCGGCGCTGGAAAGCTACCGTCAGCGCGTCACTACCCCACAGTCTTCTTGAATTTCGCCGGAATGCCCGCCACCAGTACGCTAGGTGGAACGTCTTCCAGCGCGACCGCGCCGGCCCCGATCACGGCATGCTCGCCTATGTGCAGGCGCTCGCGCACGGTGGCACCTATGCCCACGGTCACGCCGCGCCCGATGCGGCACAGGCTGCCGATGTTGCTGCCCGGCTGGATGCGCGAGAACGATGCGACGCGGGTGTCGTGCCCCAGGGTTACGCCGCGGTTGACGAAGACATGATCGGCCAGCACCACGCCCGGCGCGATTACGCTGTTGGCACCGACGAATACGCCCTGTCCCAATTCAGCCAGCGGTGAGACATAGGCAGTGGGGTGAACCAGCGTATGGAACGCGATGCCGAACTGCGCCAGTTCGCCTGCCAGGGCTGCGCGGGTCGGCGTGGTAGGGCCCAGCAGGTAGACCTCTCCCGGCTGCGGGCGGAAATCATGCAGCTGTTCCACCGCCGGTGGATCGCAGATGCCGCGCAATGCGCGTATCCGCTCGGCGAGACTCACATCGCGTTCGCCGACTTGCTCCGGCAGATGGATGACCACCTTCTTCAACCGCAGGCCGTTTGCCAGCGCGCAATCGAAAATGTCGGACAGCATGTTGCTGACACCGAAGACCACCAGTTGCCCGGCGGCTCCGCTCATGGCGCTTTACCCAGACCCAGTTGCCGGCGCACCTGCGCGGGAGTGGCGATGGCACGCCCGAGCGCCTGGGCCTGGCGGACGATGCGTTCGACCATGTCCGCGTTGCGGGCCGGCGTGGTGCGGTCGTCGTCCAGCCAGATGTTGTCTTCCAGCCCTGTGCGCACGCCGTTGCCGAGCACCACGCCAAGCGCATTGGCAGTCAACTGATAGCGCCCGATACCGCCCAGCGACCAGCAGGATTGCGCGGGCAGATCGCCGACGAGCGCGGCAAGATGGGACAACCTGGCCTGCGCCGATGCGATGCCGCCCAGCATGATATTGAAATAGAACGGTGGCTCGACCAGTCCCTTGTCGATCAGCGTTTTGGCGAAATTGAGCATGCCTAGATCGAAAATTTCCAGCTCCGGCCTGATGCCCCTTTCCTTCATGATTTCGGCGAGCCGCCGTATCGTGGCCGGCTCGTTGATGCTTGCGCCGTCCGGGAAATTTATCGATCCCGTGGTCAGGCTGGCCATGTCCGGTCTGGCCGCTCCTTTGAGAAAAAGCGTCGAGGCACGTTGTTCGATATTGAAGCCGCTGCGGCCGCTGGTGGTCGTGACGATGACGGTATCCGGTGCATGGCTGCGGATGCCGGTGATGATCCCCGCGTAAACCTCCGCATCGGCAGTAGGCGCGCCGTCAAGTGCACGCGCGTGCAGGTGAACCATGCTCGCGCCTGCGTCGATGCAGCGACAGACATCGGCAACGATCTCCTGCGGGGTCAGCGGCACGTGCGGGGTCTGCGCCCGGGTTGGCAGCATGCCGGTAGGGGCGAGATTGATGATCAGTGGAAGACCGCTTACATTTTCGACGCTTGTGACCTTCGACATAACTTTTCATTCCTGATCGCGCAATCCGCAGCATGGATAGTATATGTCACAAATCAGGAGCCGGCCGTCAAAGCCGCCGGCATCGTGCTGCACCGGCTAGTGCGGCTGCGGCCCCCGCGTTACTCGCACCAGATCCTGCGGCCTCACCCACCTGGCAAATGCGGTCTGGATATCGCCGGCACTCAGCTTGATGTAATGGCGGGCCGCTATCGTCGGCTCGTCCAGCGGTAGGTCGAGATTCCAGCGCCCGATCAAACCGCCGGCAATACCATCCGTACTTTCTTCGGCCAGCGACAACTGGCGCAGCAGCATCGCCTTGGAGCGCTGCAGTTCATCGGCAGTCACCGGCGACGTGCGTATGTCCTCGAGTTCGCGCACGATACTGGCATGCACCCTGGACACATTCTTCGGATCGCAGGCATATTCGACGAAGTACATGCCGCGGGTACGGCCAATGTCGAACGACGATCCGACGGAATATACCAGCCCCGCGCGCTTGCGCAGGTCGCGGCTGAGACGGGTTGAATAGAATCCGCCACCCAGCACGTTGTTGCCAAGCCGGAGTGCGTAATAATCGTCATTCGCACGATTCATGCCGACCGTTTCGCCGAGTATCACCTCATCCTGGATGCGGCTGGAATCCGGTACCGCGGTGATGCTGGCCCGGTTCGGCGGCACGGTGGGCAGCAGGGTATTGGGCTTCGGCCCGGTTGCATGCCAGGCGCCGAAGTATTTTTCGATCACTTGTTTGGCCTCGTCCGGCGTGACATCGCCGATCACCACGATGGCGGTCAGGTCGGGACGGAAGGCATAACGATAGTAATTGCGCATCTGTTTGTGGGTAAGCTTCGACACCGTGGCTGGCGTGGCGTCGCGCAGGCTGGGATCGCCCTCCGGCAGCAGCGCTTTGCGCAGCGCCCGGTCTGTCAGGTAGCCCGGACTTTGCAGGCGCCCCGCAACCATGTCTGCCACCTGCTTCCTGACAGTCTTGAACGCCGATTCCGGCAGTGCGGGATGCAGCTCGTTGTCGGCCAGTAAAGCGACTCCGCGATCAAAGTTATCCTTGAGCACGCTGACCTGGAAATCGGTGCCCGCGCTCTCGTCGGCACCGATCATGTCGAGTTCGCGCTGGAATGCGATGCGATCCAGATGCGTGCTGCCGTAGCTGAACAGGTGGGCGAGCACGCTGGACAGGCCTTCTTGTCCCTTCGGTACCTCGAGTTCCGGACGATTCCGGATGTGGCCCATGACGGTGACCGTCTTGCTGACGTTTTCCGGCTGCACGATCAGGGTGATGCCGTTCGGCAGCGTGCTCACCGTCGGATGCACCGTCGACGCTGGCACTTCCAGCCGTCCCAGCGCTGCTTTGGCCCAAGTCGGCAGCGGTGTCGGTTTGGCCGCGCCGAGGTTGATGCTTTCCTGCCCGCCGAAGCCGCTGGAAGCGATCGGCTTGCCGGAATTGTGTGGCGTCAGCACGGCCACGATGGCGTGGTCGAGGTCGAGATACTTGCGCGCCACCCGGTTCACGTCGGCCACCGTCACCTTTTCGATGCGCGCCAGGTCTTCCTCCGGCGAATCCAGCCCGTCGACTGCCACCGCCTCGGACCAGACACCGGCCAGCCCGCCGATGGAATTCTTCTGGAATTCCGCGGCACGGCGCTCCTGCAGCTTGGCTGCTTCGACCAGATCGGACGGCACGCCGTTTTTGGCGATGTCGGCCAGAATGACACGCACTTCATGTTCCAGCTGCTTTGCATCGCCGCCGGCCGGGTATACCAACGATGCCATACCCACGCCCGCCTTCGGCAGGGGATCGAACGAGAAACCCGCGGAAAGCGCCTTGCCCTGCGGCACCAGAGCATACAGCTTGCCGCGTTCGCTGCTCAGCACATCGGACAGCACTTCGAGCGCGGGATAGTCCGGGCTGTCCATGCCCGGCATGCGCATGGCGATGGCCTCCATGCCGTAAGGCAGGTCGCTCTTCAGGGTCATGCGTTGCGCCTTGACCGGCTGGAAGTGATGCGCTGGACGCGCCGGCAGCTTTTTGGCGGGAATCTTGCCGAACAGCTTTTTCACTTCACCAAGTGTCTTCGCAGGATCGACATTGCCCGCTATCACCAGGATGGCGTTGTTGGGCGCATACCACCGGTCGTGAAAATCCTTCAGCATTTTTGCCGTGGTCTTGTCGAACGAAGGCTTGGTACCCAGGGCATCGTGCGCGTAGCTGGTTCCACCGAACATGGCCTCGCGCAACCGGGTGAACAGTATGTATTGCGGATTCGATAAATCCTGCGCCACTTCCTGTTCTATGGCGCCGCGCTCCTGGGCCCAGTCCTTTTTGGTGTCCAGCACGGCACGCATGCGCAACGCCTCGATGTGCAGGGCGACGTCAAGGTCGGCCGCGGGCACGGTGTAGTAATACTGGGTGACTGTCTGCCGCGTATCGGCGTTGAAGCTGCCACCCATCAGGCTGCCGATGTTGGCCAGCTGGTCCGCCGACAGCCCGGGGCTGCCGCGAAACATCATGTGCTCCTGGGCATGGGCCATGCCCGGAAAACCCGGCGGGGTTTCGTCGGCGCCCACCAGGTAATTGAGCGTGGTCGAGACGACCGGCGCCAGCGTATTGCGCACGATAATCACGCGCATGTCGTTGTCGAGTGTCGCGCGCAGAACGTTATCGTGCTCCGGCGCAACTGACGCTGTCGCATCCGGCACCGCACAGATCAGAAACAGGCCGCACAGTATGGCAAGGGCTGTGCGCCCGAAAGGGTTATGGCGATTCGTGCATGCGCTGGTCATTTTTTCCCGTTCTCCAT
>CAZMSI010000089.1:0-7503 GCA_964568895.1 uncultured Sideroxydans sp.
AGCAGGCACTTGGTATAATGCGCGCCTCTTTCAGGAGATGTGATTAATGCAACGTACCATGCTCCAGTCGAAGCTGCACCGCGTCCATGTGACTCATGCCGAGTTGCATTACGAGGGTTCGTGCGCGATCGACGATGATCTGCTGGACGCGGCCGACATCCGCGAATACCAGCAGATCGACATCTACAACGTCACCAATGGTGAGCGTTTCACCACCTACGCCATCCGTGCTCAGCGCGGTTCCGGCGTGATTTCGGTGAACGGCGCGGCGGCGCACAAGGCCAGTCCGGGCGATATCCTGATCATCGCCAGCTATGCGGCATATTCCGAACTGGAACTGCATAAATACCATCCCCGGCTTGTCTACGTGGACGAGCACAACCGTATCGCTGCCCAGCGCGACAGCATTCCGGTGCAGGCGGCGTAGCCTTTCTATACAAGAATAATTTGTTGTTTCTGAAGGGCGCTTAGATGCGCCTGGCGAGTTCTGCCGCCCTGCCGGTGTAGGTCGCCGGGGTCAGCGCCAGCAGGCGCTGTTTTTCCGCTTCCGGGATATTGAGAGCATTGATGAAAACGTGCAGGCTGTCGCGGTTGATGCCACCCTTGCCGCGGGTCAGCTCCTTCAACTTGTCGTAGGCGTTTTCCACGTTGTAGCGGCGCATCACGGTCTGGATCGGTTCGGCCAGCACTTCCCAACTGTTGTCCAGGTCTTCCGCCAGCCGTTGCGGGTTGGCTTCCAGCTTGTTCAGTCCCTTCAGGCAGGACTCGTAGGCGAGCAGGGTATAGCCCAGCGCCACGCCCATGTTGCGCAGCACGGTGGAGTCGGTCAGGTCGCGCTGCCAGCGCGAGATTGGCAGCTTCTCGGATAGATGTTTCAGCAATGCATTGGCCAGGCCGAGGTTACCTTCCGAGTTTTCGAAATCGATCGGGTTGACCTTGTGCGGCATGGTGGATGAACCGACCTCACCCGCCACCACTTTCTGCTTGAAATAGCCCAGCGAGATGTAGCCCCAGATGTCGCGATTCAGGTCGATCAGGATGGTGTTGGCACGCGCGTAGGCATCGTACAACTCGGCCATGTAATCGTGCGGCTCGATCTGGATGGTGTAGGGGTTGAAGCCCAGGCCGCGCGCCTCGACGAATTTTCTGGCGAAGCTTTCCCAATCCACCTCGGGATAGGCTGCCAGATGCGCGTTGTAGTTGCCCACCGCGCCGTTGATCTTGCCCAAGACCTCAATGCCGGCAATGCGCTCGCGTGCGCGCTGCAACCGGTACACCACGTTGGCCATTTCCTTGCCCATGGTACTCGGCGTGGCGGTTTGGCCATGGGTGCGACACAGCATCGGCAGCTCGGCCAGTTCGTGGGCGAGGTCACGCAGCCTGGCGATGACGGTATCCAGCAGCGGCAGCATCACCTCAGCGCGCGCATGCTGCAGCATCAGCGCATGCGACAGGTTGTTGATGTCTTCCGAGGTGCAGGCGAAGTGGATAAATTCCAGCACCCCGCGCGTTTCCGGATTGTCCGACAGCTTCTCGCGCAGCCAGTATTCAATGGCCTTCACGTCGTGGTTGGTGCGTTTTTCGATGGCCTTGATCTGCTCTGCATCCTGCTCGCTGAATTCTCCGGCGATCTGGTCGAGCAGGGCAATAGTGGCGGCTGAGAACGACGCGACTTCGGGAATGCCCGGTTCGCTGGCGAGTGCCTTCAACCATTCGATCTCGATCAGCACGCGGTAACGGATCAGGCCGAATTCGCTGAAATGGCGGCGCAAGACATCCACCTTGCCGTAATAGCGGCCGTCGAGCGGTGAGAGGGCAGTGAGGGCGGAGAGCGTCATGGCATCGAACCGAATATTGAACAGCCGCTATTTTACGCGATTATTCCGCCGCCGAGACAGACCGCTCCGTCATACACCACCACCGATTGTCCCGGCGTCACCGCCCATTGCGGCTCGTCGAACACGAAGCTGGCACGTTCACCTTCGAGTGAGGCGATGCGGCAGACCGCATCCTGCTGGCGGTAGCGCGTCTTGGCGGCATAGCTGTGCGTGATATCGGGCGCTGTGCCGCTGATCCAGTGCATGTCGATGGCATTCAGGTGCGGTGTGAGCAGGGCAGGGTGGTCGTGGCCCTGCACCACGATGAGCCGGTTGTTCTCCATATCCTTGCCCGCGACGAACCACGGTTCGCCGCTGGAATCCCTGCCGCCGCCGATGCCCAGCCCCTGGCGCTGGCCCAGCGTGTAGAACGCCAGGCCCTGATGTTGTCCCATGACCTTTCCTTCCGGGGTGACCATGTCACCCAACTCGGTCGGCAGGTAGCGATTAAGGAACTCGCGGAACGGCCGCTCGCCGATGAAGCAGATGCCGGTGCTGTCGCGCTTGGCATAATTGGCCAAATCATGCTGGCGGGCGATCTCGCGCACTTCGCTTTTCAGCAACTTGCCCAGCGGGAACATCGCTTTCGACAGTTGCGCCTGGTTAAGGCGATGCAGGAAATAACTCTGGTCCTTGCTGCCGTCTTCCGCCTTGAGCAACTGGAACAGCCCATCGACTTCGCGTACCTGCGCGTAATGCCCCATGGCGATGGCATCCGCACCCAGGCGCATGGCATGGTCGAGAAAGGATTTGAACTTGATCTCGGAATTGCACAGGATGTCCGGGTTGGGCGTGCGCCCGGCCTCGTATTCGCGCAGGAAATAGCTGAATACGCGATCCTTGTATTCGCCGGCGAAATTCACCGCCTCGATCGGGATGCCGACCACCTCGGCCGCCGCTACCGCATCGATCAGGTCTTCACGCGACGAACAGTATTCGTCGTCGTCATCGTCCTCCCAATTCTTCATGAACAGGCCGATGACGTCGTAGCCCTGCTCTTTCAGCAGCAGGGCGGTGACGGAGGAATCTACTCCGCCGGACATGCCGACGATGACGCGCTTAGTCATAGTGGGTAATCAGCTCCAGCGGGTAGCGCTTGCCGGCAAGGTAATCTTCGACACAGCGCACGACCAGCGGACTGCGATGGCGCTCCTGGCTGGCGCGAATTTCGTCCGGCGTCATCCATAGCGCGCGGATGATGCCGTCGTCCAGGGTGCGTTCGGGATGATGGGCAAGGATGCGCCCGGTAAAGGCGAAACGCAGGTAGGTGGTGTCGGCCGTGGGTGAGTGCCAACGGTAGATACCGATCAGGTGCTGTGGTTCGAATTCGTATGCCGATTCCTCCAGTACTTCGCGTGCGGAGCCGGCAGCCAGCGTCTCGCCCGGCTCCCAGTGGCCGGCCGGCTGGTTGAACAGGATGCCGCGTTCGGTTTGCTCCTCGACCAGCAGGAACTTGCCGTCCTGTTCGAGAATGGCGGCGACGGTGACGTTGGGTTTCCAGACCATGTTCGAGCATATATGCAAATAAAAAAAGGCAGGGTTGCCCCTGCCTTCTCAGGATACTACAAATATTACTTGGCAGCGTCGCTGGCCGGTGCAGCTTTTTCAGCCTTCTTCTCGGCTTTCTTGGTTACCTTGGCTTTAGCCACCTTGATCTTTTTGTGATGCTTTACTACTTTTTTGTGATGCTTGGCTACCTTCTTTTCAGCCTTGACTTCTTTTTTTACCATCTTGGCTTCAGTCTTGGCCGGTGTTGCGGCAGGTGCCTCGTCGGCAACGGCAGCGAAAGTAGTGGCTGCAAAAACAGCAGCGAGCAGGACAGACAACAGTTTGTTCATCATTATCTCCAAAGAGTACGGCACACCTTGTGCCTGAGCCAATAACGCGCCATGAAATGGGCGGTTGACACCTTTTGGGGTAATATTTTGTGCAGGCTTGTTGGTGCCGGGGGAGGGACTCGAACCCTCACGCCTTGCGGCACCGGATTTTGAGTCCGGCGCGTCTACCAGTTCCACCACCCCGGCAGGTGATAAGGCCGCGGATTATCGCTGAAACGGTTCGCCGCATCAAGTTACAATCGCGGTTTTTCATGGAGTTGCCGCGTTGCGTACCGCAGATTTCGATTTTGAGTTGCCCGAGCGCCTGATTGCGCAGCACCCGCCCGAGCGGCGCGGAGCCAGCCGTTTGCTGCACCTGAGCGGCACAGAACTGGCGGATCGCAGGTTTGCCGACCTGCCTGGCTTGCTGGGCGAAAACGACCTGCTGGTATTCAACGATACGCGTGTGATCAAGGCGCGGCTGTTCGGCAGCAAGGAAAGCGGCGGTCGGGTCGAAGTGCTGGTCGAGCGCGTGCTGGGCGAGCATGAAGTCCTGGCCCAGGTACGCGCCAGCAAGTCGCCGAAGGAAGGCAGCAGGCTGGTGCTTGCCGACGAACTGCCGGTCACCGTGCTGGGCCGGTCGGGAGAGTTCTTCCATTTGCGTTTCGAAGGTAGTGGATCCGTCATCGATCTGCTGGAAAACTACGGCAGGCTGCCGCTGCCGCCCTACATCACACATGTCGCCGGGAGCGAGGACGAGGAACGCTACCAGACCGTGTACGCGCGCGCGCCTGGCGCGGTGGCTGCCCCCACGGCCGGGCTGCATTTCGACCAGCCGATGCTGGCGGCATTGCGCGAGCATGGCGTGAATCAGGCCTGGGTTACGCTGCATGTCGGTGCCGGCACCTTCCAGCCGGTGCGGGTGGAAGACACGGCCGACCACGTAATGCACAGCGAGCGCTACACCATTTCGCCGGATACGGTCGAGGCCATCCGTGAGACCCGGGCACGTGGCGGGCGCGTGGTCGCTGTCGGTACCACCAGCCTGCGCGCGCTGGAAAGTGCGGTGGCCGACGACGAACTGCAGGCCGGCGAGGGTGAAACCCGCTTGTTCATCACCCCCGGCTATCAGTTCAAGGTGGTGGACGTGCTGCTCACCAATTTCCATCTGCCCAGATCCACCCTGCTGATGCTGGTGTGCGCATTCGGCGGCATGGATGAGATACTTGCGGCCTATCGCCACGCGGTGGAACAGGAATACCGCTTCTTCAGTTATGGCGACGCGATGCTGATCGAAAGAGAGAAATGAAATTCAGTTTGCTTCAGACCGACGGCCGCGCCCGTCGCGGTACGCTCGAGCTTGCCCACGGCAAGGTCGAAACCCCGGTCTTCATGCCGGTCGGTACTTATGGCACGGTGAAGGCGATGTCGCCGCAGGAATTGCGCGACATCGGCGCCCAGATCGTGCTCGGCAACACCTTCCACCTGTGGCTGCGGCCGGGGCTGGAGGTGATCGAGGCGCATGGCGGCCTGCATCGCTTCATGGGCTGGGACGGTCCGATCCTGACCGATTCCGGCGGCTTCCAGGTGTTCAGCCTGGGCGAATTGCGCAAGATCAGCGAGGAAGGAGTGAAGTTCCAGTCGCCGGTAAACGGCGATAAGTGTTTCCTGTCGCCGGAAGAATCGATGCGAATCCAGAAAGTGCTGAATTCCGACATCGTGATGATCTTCGACGAATGCACGCCGTACCCGGCGGATGAGAGCATGGCCGGGGAATCGATGCGCCTGTCGCTGCGCTGGGCGGAACGCAGCAAAAAAGCGCACGAGGGCAACCCGAATGCGCTGTTCGGCATCGTGCAGGGCGGCATGTTTGAAGATTTGCGCGATGAGTCGCTGCGCGAACTGGTGAACCTCGATTTCGACGGCTATGCCATCGGCGGGCTGTCGGTGGGTGAGCCAAAAGAGGACATGCGGCGCATCCTGAAGCACACCGCACCGCAACTGCCGGCCGACAAGCCGCGCTACCTGATGGGCGTGGGCACGCCGGAAGATATCGTGGCGGCGGTGGCGCAGGGCATCGACATGTTCGACTGCGTGATGCCGACGCGCAACGCGCGCAACGGCCATTTGTTCACGCGCCATGGCGACGTGCGCATCAAGAATGCGCAATACCGCATGGATCTGCGCCCGCTGGACGAGCAGTGCAACTGCTACACTTGCCGCAATTTCACCCGCGCCTACCTGCACCATTTGCACAAACTGAACGAAATCCTTGGCGCGCGCCTGAATACCATCCACAACCTGCATTATTACCAGGAGCTTATGCGCGACATCCGTGCTGCCATTGAGGCCGGGCAATTCGATGAATTTGCTGCCCGCTTCCGGCAGGCGCGGGCGGCTTCGTGATAGAATGCGCCCCTTTAAGAATTTGTGACCGGAGTATTCGATATGTCCCTTAGCCTTATCAGCAATGCCTATGCGCAGGACGCCGCTGCCCAAGGTGGCAGCATGTTCTCCATGCTGCCGCTGTTCCTGCTGATCGTGGTGTTCTATTTCCTGATCCTGCGTCCGCAGCAAAAACGCGCCAAGGATCAGCAGACAATGATTGCCGCCCTGCAGAAGGGCGATGAGATCGTCACCAACGGCGGACTGGTGGGGCGCGTGCAGAAAGTGGGCGACAACAACGTCAGCCTCGAGGTTGCCGAGAACGTCGTGGTGCAAGTGCAGAAATCTGCGGTGCAGACTGTGCTGCCCAAGGGAACCCTCAAGTCGAACTGATCCGGATCGGTACCAATGAATCGCTACCCCCTGTGGAAATACCTGCTGATCTTTGCAGCACTGCTTACCGGCCTGATTTACACCCTGCCCAACTTATACGGTGAGGCGCCTGCGGTGCAGGTGCAGCCGACCCGCGCCACGCTCAAGGCGGACAGCGCGCTGATGCAGCGGGTGCAGGGCATACTCAAGTCCGCCCATATCAAGCCGGATGCGGTGATGCTGGAAGACAACAGCGTCAAGGTGCGCTTTGACAGCACCGACACCCAGCTCAAGGCCAAGGACATCCTGCACGCCCAGCTCGGCGACGATTATGTGGTCGCGCTCAACCTGCTGTCGCGCTCGCCGCAATGGATGACCGATATTCATGCATTGCCGATGTACCTCGGCCTCGACCTGCGCGGCGGCGTGCACTTCCTGCTGCAGGTGGATATGAAGAGTGCGCTGAACAAGGCGCTGGATGGCGATGCCGGCGACATGCGCAGCATGCTGCGTGAAAAGGACATCCCTTATGGCGGCATTACCCGCGATGGGCAGATGCTGACGGTGAAATTCCGCAATGCCGAGTCGCGCAGCAAGGGCGAAGACCAGATCAAATTGCATTTCGACAGTCTGCTGCTGAACGAAGAAGATGCGGGCAAGGATTTCCTGCTGCATGCCACACTCAAGCCGACGGAAAAGACGCGCATCCAGGATGCCGCAGTGCAGCAGAACCTGCTTACCCTGCGCAACCGCGTCAATGAACTCGGCGTGGCCGAGCCGGTGATTCAGCAGCAGGGCGCGGACCGGGTGGTGGTGCAGTTGCCCGGCGTGCAGGATACGGCGCGGGCGAAAGATATCCTGGGACGCACCGCGACACTGGAAGTGCGCATGGTGGACGAGGAGCATCAGCCGACACCGGACGGTCATGTGCCGTTCGGTGACGAAGAATTCAAGGATCGCGAAGGCGGCTCCCTGCTGGTGAAAAAAGAGGTGATCCTGACCGGTGACCGCATCAACGATGCGCGGCCCGGCTTCGACAGCCGTACCAGCGA
>CAZMSI010000090.1:0-7440 GCA_964568895.1 uncultured Sideroxydans sp.
TCGAATACCGCGAGCAGCACCGGCACCTGTTCGGCGATGCATTGTGTCGCGGCTTCGACGAGAGCGGCCGCAAAAGTGTCGTTCCATGCGCAGACGGTAGACGATGATTGCATCGAGCCCGAGGCGATGCTCCAGTACCCGGCCGGCGCATTGTGTACCGAGTTGTGGAAACGCGTGGGCGAGACGAAGCGTTCTGGCGTTGCAAGCGCCTCGCATATATGGTGGAGGGTGTTGGTATCGCCGTTGGAAGAGGCGAATACCACCGCCAGTTGCTCGGCCTTGAGCCCGGATTGCAACACGGCTTCCTGCGCGACATCCACTGCCAGTTTGATCGTGGGGCTGGCACGTCGCCGTTCGACGCTGGGCAGGATGGTGCCCTGGGGGCGTGGGACGAACTCCGGGTCCAGGTCTGCACCGACGGCAAAATGATTGCGCAGCGCGTCCCAGTTCTCGAATCCTGGACCGGTGGCGGCAATGCCTTTCAGGTAGATGATCATGTGGCGGGATAGCCGAGGACGAGGCTGGCGTTGTTGCCGCCGAAGCCGAAGGAATTGCTCAATACGCGCCTGATCGGCTGGCTGCGGTTTTCCAGCAGTACATTCATCGAGAAGCCGGGATCGACCGTCGTCGTGTTAAGGCTGGCGGGAAGCAAACCTTCGCCCAGGCACAGGCAAGCGATTACAGCCTCGGTGATACCGGCCGCGCCGAGCGTGTGCCCGGTCCAGCCCTTGGTCGAACTGCATGGGGTAGCGCTGCCCAACAGGCCGGATACCGCGAGGTCTTCCGCGTTGTCGTTGGCGCGTGTGGCAGTACCGTGCAGATTGACGTAATCGATCTGCGCAGGTTCGAGCCCGCTGCGCTGCAGTGCGGCAGTCATGGCCAGCCGCGCGCCCGCACCTTCGGGATGCGGTGTCGACATGTGGTAGGCGTCGCTGCTTTCGCCATAACCCAGCAGGCAGGGCACATCGTTGCGGCCATCGGCCTTTTCGAGCAGGGCAAAGCCGGCAGCCTCGCCGATCGAGATGCCGCTGCGTTCTGCATCGGCGGGCCGGCACGGTGCGGTCGAGACGATTTCGAGCGACGAAAAGCCATACAGCGTGGTCATGCACAGGCTGTCCACGCCGCCCACCACGGCCGCATCGCACAGGCCGCTGGCAATCATTCGGCTGGCCGAAGCAAATACCTTCGCGCTCGAGGAACATGCGGTCGAAATGGTGAAGGCGGGTCCCTGCAGGGCGAGGTAGCGGCGTGTGAAATCGGTCACCGAATAATTTTCGTGGGTGGTGCGGTAATTGAAAGTAGCCGGCAACCTGCCGTCCGCATCGCGCCGCCGATAGGCCAGTTCGGTTTCGAGGATGCCCGAGGTGCTGGTGCCGATAATGACCGCGATGCGGTGTGCGCCGTAACGCGCACGTGCGGCGGCGACGGCCGACTCGAAACCGTCGGCAGCCAGGCCGAGCATGGCCAGGCGGTTGTTGCGGCAATCGAAGTCGTGCAGGCGTGCGACGACAGCTTCGTCTTCCAGGCCATCGACCCTGCCGATCCAGGTGTCCAGCTCTGTATCCATGAAATCGCAACGGCGCAGCCCTGACTTGCCGTTGCGCAGTGCGCCCAGCGTGGCTGCGCTACCGCGGCCAAGGGCATTGACAACGGTGTAGTGGCTGAGGGCCAGCGGTTGGGTGGTCGGCGGAGAAATTTTGCTGTTAGAAATCAAGAGAGTTCCGAATATTTCAAAAATTCAGTCCGGGCAAAGCAGGACGAACGCGCACATTCTAATGATGCCTGTCCGGCAGGGCAATCTATAATGCAGCCTGGTTCCAGAACGGTTCGTTATGCAAGGCGCAGGCAATCAGGTGGGCAGGGCGTTTCCAGGTTTTACCCGATTACCGAATCGGGTAATATTGTTTGTTTAGGCTGAACGGATTACCCAGACAGTTCCGGCCCGCCTACATCATATAAATATATTTTGAAATGCATCATAATTGCTTCCTATGGATAACAATCTGAATTTCATCAAGGATTATCTGGAACGGCACCTCGATAATCCGCCTGAGAACTTGACGCCGGAGAGCAAGCTCGACGAGATCGGCATCGATTCGATGGCCTTGCTGGAATTGATTTTCGAGCTGGAAGACAAATACGACATCCGACAGTCAGCAGACATCCCAACTCCCACAACGGTCGGCCAGCTGCTTGAACTCATGGAAAAATACAAGCCTTCCGAGGTAAATGAGTAAGATCGAGCGCCGCAGGGTCGCCGTCACCGGGGTTGGCCTGGTCGATCCATTCGGCGGCGATACCGATGATTTTTTCGCCCGCATCATGCAAGGCGAATCGGCCGTCACCCTGTACCGTCATCCCACCTCCCAGACCGACCTGTCCCAGCCGGCGGCATGCTGCACTTCGTTCAGTCCGGAACAAACCCTGGGTCGTGCACTCACCAGTGCGACCGACCGCTATAGCCAGTTCGGTCTTGCCGCAGCTTTTTCGGCCTGGCGTGATGCCGGTCTTGAGCGTACCGGCGCCGGATCCGACGATTACGGAGTATCCTGGGGAACCGGAGTTGGCGGTGCGCTGACTTACGAACAGGGTTACACCGATTTTTTCGAGCGCGGCAAGCGTCGCATGTCGCCACTGACTGTTGCACTGGCGATGAACAATGCCGCCGCCTCAAACATCGCGATCGCGCTGGGTCTGGGCGGAGCCTGCCTGAGCTATTCGGTGGCCTGCGCTTCGTCGGCGGTATCCATCGGCGAAGCGTATCGCCGCATCCAGTCCGGGAACGATACACTGGTCGTGGCAGGAGGTTCGGAAGCGCCGCTGGCGCTGTCGGTCATGCTGGCGTGGGAGGCGATGCGGGTCGTCGCCGAAGGTGACGAGCAAACCGCATACCGTGCCTGCCGCCCGTTCCAGGAGGGGCGCACGGGTCTGGTGCTCGGCGAAGGTGCTGCGGCGATGGTGCTCGAAGACTGGGACCATGCGGTGGCGCGCGGTGCGCGCATTTATTGCGAACTGGCAGGCTACGGGCAGAGCTGCGATCATTCTCATCTGGTGCGGCCCGATGCGACCGGCCAGGTCAGGGCGATCACGGCTGCGATGGATGAAGCCGGCCTGTCGCCGGTTGACGTTGGTTACGTGAATGCCCACGGAACCGGCACCCAGGAGGGCGACCCGATCGAGATCGATGCGCTCAAGCGCGTTTTCGGCGATGCCGCATCCGGACTGGCGGTGAGCTCGACCAAGTCGATGCATGGCCATCTGCTCGGCGCGGCCGGCGCGATGGAAGCCGCGATCACCGTACTCGCGCTGGCCAGACAGCAAATCCCGCCGACCGCGCATTTGCAGCAGGTGTCGGCGGATTGTACAGGCGTGCGCCACGTGGCGGGCAGCGGGTTGCGGGACGTTGCCTTCAGGGCTGCAATCAGCAACTCTTTTGCCTTCGGCGGCAGTAATGCCGTGCTGGCTTTTCGGCAGGTGCAGTAAGCCGTCATACCGGCCAATGGCCGTTTCCATAAGGGAATTGCAATGACTGACAAGCCGCAGATCACCACCCAGTCCGCGCATGCACCGCACGTGCCGCTCACCCACTATTACGCCGATGAAGCGTCGCGCCGGGGATTCGTGCGCGAGATGTTCGACAGCACGGCGGAAGATTACGACCGCATGGAGCGCATTCTCGGTTTCGGAACCGGACTCCGGTATCGCGGTCAGGCCCTGGAGCGCGCCGGACTCCGGCCCGGCATGAAAATGGTGGACGTGGGCGTGGGGACCGGTCTGGTTGCGCGCGAAGCGGTGCGCATCACGGGGAGTGCCGAACTGGTGACCGGCGTCGATCCGAGTCCGGGCATGATGCAGAATGCCAAGGTGCCGGAAGGCGTGGCGCTGGTGGAAGGGCGGGCCGAGGAGATTCCGTTCCCGGACGATCATTTCGATTTCCTCAGCATGGGCTATGCGCTGCGCCATATCAGCGACCTGTCGCTGGCGTTCGAGGAATTCCATCGCGTGATGAAGCCGGGCGCCAAACTGTGCCTGCTCGAAATCACCTGTCCCGAGAGTCGCTGGGGACGCTTCCTGCTCAAGATCTACATGAAGGGCGTGGTTCCCTTGCTGGCCCTGTTCGTCAGCCGGCGCAAGAATACGCCGCGCCTGTGGCGCTATTACTGGGACACCATCGAGGCCTGCGTGCCGCCGGCTCAGGTGCTTGCCACGCTCGAAGCCTGCGGCTTCACCGATGTGCGCCGCCACATCGAGGTCAAGGGCATGAGCATCCTGGCCGAATACCAGGCCACCAAACCGGAATAGGGTGGCCATGGCCGCGAGCATTCTCAACTAGCCTCCCATGTCCGGTCCGGCCATGTTTTTCCATCTGATCGTCGAGCGCCTGTCGCGGCAGGTGTTGCCGCGGGTACCGGAAGCGGAACTGGTCATGGACAACTTCGCGCAAAACGAGGCATTTGAACTCGCGGGCCGCACTGACGGTATCCTGGCTTTTACCTATCTGTATCAGGCATTGCAAATTACGCCGCTGGTGCGTCCGGGCGACCGGGTATTGGACCTTGGCTGTGGCCCGGCCAACCAGTTGATACAGGTCGCGCAGCTCAACCCGGATGCGCATTTCACCGGACTCGACGCTTCAGCCGAGATGCTCAATCGTGCGCGCGACACGATACGGCGCTGCGGGACTGCCAATATCGAGCTGGCCTGCGGCGACATGATCTCGCTGGCGCAGTTTGCCGATGCCTCGTTCGACTGTGTGATCTCCACCATGTCGCTGCACCACCTGCCCGACGAGGCGGCACTGGTGGATGCGATGCGTGCGGCACGGCGCGTGCTGAAGCCGGGAGGTGGCCTGTACCTGATCGATTTCGGGCGTCTCAAGCGCGTTGCCACGCAGCGCTTTTTCGCCGAGGATCGCAGCGATAGCCAGCCCGAAGCATTTACCCGGGACTACTTCAATTCGCTGCGGGCCGCGTTCAGCGTCGATGAATTGTCGCGTGCGATGCAGGTGTTCGGTACAGACGTAACACCTTATGCGACCGCACTCGCACCGTTCATGGTGATTTTCAAAAGCGCCGCACGGCGCGAACCGGATGCGCTGGCACGGAAGACGGCGCACGATCTGTATCGGCGACTGAGCACCTCGCAGCAAAAATACTTCCGGCGGTATGCGCGCTGGCTGCGCGCGGGCGGTCTGGAATTGCCGATTACGTCCGACTTATTCTGAGGTTCCTTAGATCATCCCGCCGTTTACCGAGATCACCTGTCCGGTGATATAGGCCGCCTGTTCCGATGCGAGGAAACCGACCAGGCCGGCTACTTCTTCCGGCTTGCCGGAACGTTGCATCGGCACCAGTCGCGCGATCGATTCCGCATCGAATGCCTGTTTGCTCATTTCGGATTCGATGATGCCGGGTGCCACCGCATTGACGGTGATGCCGCGGCTGGCCAGTTCCTGCGCGAGCGATTTTCCTGCCGCGTGCAGCGCTCCCTTGGCTGCAGCGTAATTGGTCTGGCCGCGGTTGCCGGTGATGCCGGCAATCGAGGAGATGTTGATGATGCGCCCCCAGCGGCTGCGGATCATCGGCATGGTGAGAGGCTGGGTGACGTTGAAGAAACCGTGCAGCGAAACGTCGATCACGTGATGCCATTGTTCGCTGCGCATGCCCGGGAACACCGCGTCGTCGTGGATGCCTGCATTGTTCACCAGCACCTGGATCGGTCCTGCCTCGAGCAAGGATTCCAGCGCGGCCTGGGTGGCGGCAGCGTCGACCACGTCGAACTGGATGGCTTCTGCCGATCTGCCTGCTTGCCGCAGTTCTTCGCACAGCGCATTCGCGCCGTCCAGGTTGCGGTTGGCATGCACGATCACATGCATGCCATCGGCGGCGAGTTGGCGGCAGATGGCCGCGCCGATTGCGCCGCTGCCGCCGGTGATGAGGGCTCGTTTCATGATGGTCGGTCCGGGTTGATGAAGGAGGTGTTGCCACCGCTCGCATCCAGCATAACGCTGGCGCGTCCGGATAGCAGCAGAGTATCCGCACAATGCAGGCTGAATTCGTACAGGATGTTGAGTTCGTTACCCGAGAGCCGTTCCGCGCGCACCGTGAGTTCGCCGTCGACATCGTCCAGCCGTTGGCGGTGCCAGCGCACGTTGCGCACGCTGGTCAGGAAGCCGGCGGCCGGAGCCTGGTTGTCACTAGCCAGCAGTGCACCGTGCACCGCCATGGCCTGGGCCGCGTATTCGATGCCGTTGGCGATGCCGAGGCGGCCTGAGTGACGCAGCGGGTTGTCCGTCCGCAGGTGGCTGTTCGCCCGGCAGACGATGGCGGTTTCGCTCCAGGATTCGACCCGGTCGAGCAGGCACATGCTGCCCTGGTGCGGGATATGTGCGGCGATCCAGGCGTGGTCGGGTTTCAGCGGGCTACTCATATCTTGCATGCCGTACTCAGTGGCACGGGGTTGAGATTGCGGGCGGCCAGTTCGGTGAGCAGACGCGGCAGTACTTCGACCACCACCGGCGTGCCGTTTGCGTTGCGCGCGGCATGACCGTCGTGCAGCAGCAGAATGTCGCCGGCGCCGAGCCTGCGGGTGAGCCGGGCGAGCACAATGTCGGCGTCGCCGCAGCGTGTGTCATAGCCGCGCCGCGTCCAGCTTGCGAGATGCAGGCCGAATTGCTGCAGCACCGGGTCGAGGAAGGGATTGCGCAGGCCGGCAAGCGCGCGGAAGAATTGTGGCCTCCGGCCGGTGATCTGCTCCAGCGTTTTCTGGGCGTCACCTACCTCGCGCCGCCAGCCGCCGATGCCGGACAGCGAGGCATGGTTGCGGTGGCGCTGGCCGTGGTTTTCGATGGTGTGGCCCTGCGCCACGATGTCGCGGCAGATTCCCGGATGGGCCGCAGCCTGCTCGCCGATACAGAAGAACGTGGCGCGAACCCGGTGGCGTGCCAGGATGGCTAGCACCTGCGGCGTCACCTCGGGGTCGGGGCCGTCGTCGAAAGTGAGCGCGATTTCTCCGCGCCGTTCTGCAGTTGCGGGCAGGCGTACCAGGTTGGCACCCAGCAGCGTGCTGCGCGGCCATAGGCCGGCGGCGGTGATCACGGCGTGGTTAAGCAGCACGGCGGCCAGTGCCCAGGGCCAGTGCGCAGGTTCCAGCAGCACGAATGCGAGCGCGCCGGCATGGATCAGGATGGATGCCAGGACGAACGGCGTCGGGCGCCATCCATGCATTGCCGGGGTTACGGTGGCGCGGTTCATGAGGCAGGCAATCCGGGTTGGCTGCGCGACAGGATGGCCGAGAACACCAGTGCGAACAGCGCGCCCAGGCTGACGGTGATGCCGATGGCCGATAGCACCGGGATGCTGGACAGGCCGAGGATGCCGAAGCTGCCCACCGTGGTGAGGTTGGCCACCACCAGCGAAATCTCCATCTGGCGGCGTTCAG
>CAZMSI010000091.1:0-7315 GCA_964568895.1 uncultured Sideroxydans sp.
CGAGTTCGGTAGCCAGTCGCCGTGCGAGTGCAATACGTCGTAGAGTTTGACCAGTGAAGGGACGTGCGGCTCGCCCACCTTGAACTGAACGGTAAGCACCGCCATGCCAGGTTGCGACACCGAATACACATGATCGACGCCGGAAATCTGCGACAGCACCTGCTCTGCCGGCGTTGCCACGGTGCGTGCCACATCCTCGGCCGAAGCACCCGGATAGGCTACCAGCACGTTGGCCATGGTAACGTTGATCTGCGGCTCTTCCTCGCGCGGCGTGACCATTACCGCGAATATGGCCAACAGCACCGCCACCAAGGCGATCAGCGGCGTCAGTTGAGAATGCAGGAAGGCCCTGGCAATGCGTCCGGAAATGCCCATTACTGCCCCTGGCGCGCTAAAGCCATGCCCGCCTTGATTGCGTCCCGCGCCACCCGTTCGCCCGGGTTCAGACCGGACAACACTTCCACTTCATTCTGTCCGGTTTCCTCTCCCAGCCGTACCTGGCGCAGGCGGATGGCACCCTTGTTGTCCACCACGTACACGCCCACCACCTCGCTGCGACGAACTACCGCGGAAGCCGGCACCAGCAGTTTGTTCGCCTTGCCCACGGTAAAGTGCGCGCGCACGAACATGCCCGGATAGACGCCGGGTTCATTGGCTGGCAAATAGACACGTACCTGGGTGGTATGGGTGCGCGCGTCGGCGATCGGCTGCACGGTAACCGAGGCCGCCTTCACCCAGCGCTTGAGCGAGGGCATTTCCACCGTCACCTCGGGATGTTCACCGATGTCGCTCAGCTTGTATTGGGGAATATTGACCACCACGCGCATTTGCGAGGGATCGAATCCGGTCATCAGCGGCTTGCCCGGAGTGACCATCTCGCCAACCTCGACCTGGCGCGCCGCCACCACACCGCCGTAAGGCGCCACCACCGAGGTATAGCCCTGGACCAGTTCCGACTGCCCGGCGCCGGCTTTGCTCGCCGCGGCCTGCGCCAGCGCAATCTTGTATTCGGCCAGCGCCTTGTCCAGTCCGGCCTGGCTAATGAACTTCTGCGCATACAGTTGCTTCGCGCGCTCGTAGCTGGCCTTGGCGTTCTGCATCGCCGCCTGCGCCTGCATCACCTGCGCCTGGCTGCCGGCCACCGCCTGCGCCGCCTCGCGCTCGTCGATACGCACGAGAACCTGACCCTTCTTGACCGTGTCGCCGACGTCGAATAGCACCTGCTTGACGCGCCCGGAAATCTGCGCCGACACGGTGGACTGGCGCGCCGCCTCCACCACGCCCTCCGCGCTGTAGGTTTGCGCCACCTCTCGATATTGCACCGGTACGGTCGCCAGCGGTTCGGCCGCAAACGCCCCGCCCGCCACCACTGCCAATACAATACCCAGCACGGAAACTCTCTGTGTCATGCCCATTTGCCCAACCCTGAAACAATACAGAATATTAGAATATACTAATATTCAAGATAAGGCAAGACGCACCATTTATATCGTACAAAACACATCCCGCATCATTCCCACCAGCTTGAGAATACGCAGATCGCCGATACGATAAAACACCCGGTTCGCATCCTTGCGCGTAACCAGCACATCCTTGTCGCGCAGAATGGCCAGATGCTGCGAAATATTGCTTTGCGAAGTGCCCACCTTTTCCACGATATCCTGCACGCTCAACTCGCCGTCCGCCAGCACGCACAGGATTTTCAGCCGCAACGGGTGCGCGATGGATTTCATCGCCAGCGCGGCCAGCTGTATATCTTCTTCCTTGTCGATCAACTTCTTTACCATCCGTCTCTCCTCACTATGCTGCCTGCGCAGCTTTAATTCGTCTAAAATACTCTACTTTGGGAATTAGCACCTGCTTATATTTTGATACAATCGCATGATGAACACCACCCCCGCTTTACTGATCATTCTGGATGGCATTGGCTGCCGCGAAAATCCCGATAACAATGCCATTGCGCACGCCCGCAAACCCAACTGGGACCGGCTGTGGCATGACTACCCGCACACCCTGATCCAGACCTCGGGGTTATCGGTAGGGCTGCCGGATACGCAAATGGGCAATTCCGAGGTCGGGCACCTCAATATCGGCGCCGGGCGCATTGTCTACCAGGAACTGACGCGCATTGACCTGTCCATCCAGGACGGCAGCTTTTATAAAAATCCGGCATTCTTGCAAGCGGTACAACAGGCAAAACAGCATGGCACGGCATTACACATTCTGGGATTATTGTCGCCCGGCGGCGTACACAGCCAGGAAAGCCACATCCACGCCATGCTGGAACTGGCTGCACGCAACGGCCTGCAAAAAGTGTATATCCATGCATTTCTGGATGGGCGCGATACACCGCCACGCAGCGCGGCACAATCGCTACAGCGCATGCAGGACAAATGCACCGAACTGGGCACCGGCCGCATTGCCTCCATCGTCGGCCGTTATTACGCAATGGATCGCGACAATCGCTGGGAACGGGTGCAGGCAGCTTACGACCTGATCACCCAGGGCAAAGCGGAATTCAGCGCCGCCACGGCAATGGAAGGGCTGGAGCTGGCCTATGCGCGCGGCGAGAACGACGAGTTCGTAAAAGCAACCGTCATCGGCGAGCCGGTTGCGATGCAGGACAACGACACCGCGGCATTCATGAATTTCCGCGCTGACCGCGCACGGCAACTGACACGTGCGCTGACCGACTCTGACTTTGGCGGTTTTGTGCGCGAGCGCTTTCCCAGACTGGCGTGCTTCGCCACTCTGAGCAGCTATGGTGAGGATTTCCACCTGCCGACGGCATTTGCGCCATCCACGATTCACAACGGTTTCGGCGAATATCTTGCAGGTCTCGGCCTGAAGCAGTTACGCATCGCCGAAACCGAGAAGTATGCGCACGTCACCTACTTCTTTAATGGCGGCCGCGAACAGCCTTATGCTGGCGAGGATCGCATCCTGGTTCCCTCGCCCAAGGTGGACACCTATGATCTCAAGCCCGAGATGAGCGCATTCGAGGTTACCGACCAACTCGAAGCCGCGATCCACAGCAAGCAATACCAAGCCATCATCTGCAACTATGCCAACGGTGACATGGTCGGCCATAGCGGCAACCTGGAAGCTGCGATCAAGGCCATCGAGACGCTGGACGCCTGCATTGGCCGCGTGATCAGCGCCATGCAGGAATCCGGTGGCGAGGTGCTGATCACCGCCGATCACGGCAATGCCGAACAGATGCGCGACCCCGCCACGCAGCAGCCGCATACTGCGCATACCCTCAACCCCGTGCCGCTGCTGTATGTCGGCCGCAAGGCGAGCATGCTCGATGGCGGCACGCTACGTGACGTCACCCCCACCCTGCTTGCCATGATGGGACTGTCTCAGCCGCCGGAAATGACCGGCAAGCCGCTTATCGAGTTCCAGTGAGCCGGCTTGTCCGCCTCGCATTGCTGAGTCTGTGCCTTGCGCTGGGAAGCAATGCGGCACATGCCACACGGCAGGAACAGCTGGACAACTTGCGCAAGCGCATCAGCGCATTGCAGCAGGAGGTTGAAAAAACCACCGAGTCCAGATCCGAGGCAGCCGATGCGCTGCGTGAATCGGAACGGGCAATCAGCGAAAGCAACCGCAAGCTCCACAATCTGGCACAGCAACAACAGCAGGCGATGCAATCCCTGCAACAAATGCAGCAACAATCCGCCACGCTGGAACATGACGTGCAGGGCCAGCAGGCATTGCTTGGCGAGTTGCTCTACCAGCAATATCTGGGAGGACGCCTGGAATATCTCAAATTGCTGCTCAATAACCGCGACCCCAACCAGGTAGCGCGCGAACTGAAATACTACGAATACATTGCGCGCGGCCGGGCCGTATGGCTCAGCGCCTTGCGTACCAATCTGGCGCAGATCAACAGCCTGGCCGACCAGACCAGGCAGAAAAGCAATGAGATCGCCAGGCTGCAGTCCGAGGAAAAAAAACAGAAGAAGCACCTGGAGGCTGACAAACACGCACGGCGGCAGGTGCTGAACAAGATCGCCACACAGCTCAGGCACCAGCGCCACGAAATGGATCGGCTACAGCGCAATGAAAATCGCCTGTCGCAACTGGTGGAAAAGCTGACACACATGCTGTCCCAACCCGGAGGGAAGGGAATATTCAGCAACAATCAACTGCCGGATGACCGCTTCGACGGCAAACCTTTCGCTACGCTCAAGGGAAAACTGACCTTGCCGGTGAAGGGCGTGGTTACCAACCGTTTCGGTACGCCGCATCCTGACAGCCGGATACTGTGGAAGGGGCTGTTCCTGCGCGCCTCCAGCGGCCAGCCGGTAAAGGCGGTGGCGGCCGGCCGGGTAGTGTTTGCCGACTGGCTGCGCGGTTTCGGGAACTTATTGATCATAGATCATGGCAAAGGCTACATGAGTCTGTACGGCAACAACGAAACGCTGTACAAACAGGTGGGCGACGTTCTGCACGGCGGCGACACCATCGCCGCCGTCGGCAATACCGGCGGGAATAAGGAATCCGGTTTATACTTCGAACTGCGCCACGAAGGAAAACCCATGGACCCCATGAAATGGATAGCGGCAAAATAACACTTGAGGATGGACATGCGTAGTCGAATCGAAAAGTTTGGGTTGGTGGGCCTGGGGCTGGTTGCCGGAGTGCTGTTAAGCCTGCAGTTCTCTGCAATGGCCGAAAAGGAGAGTGCCGCACCGCTGCCGGTTGAGGAACTGCGCGCCTTTTCCGATGTATTCGGGCGCATCAAGAACGACTATGTGGAGCCCGTCACCGACAAGCAACTGATCACCTCGGCCATCAACGGCATGCTGAGCGGACTCGACCCGCATTCCGCCTACCTCGATGCAGCCGCGTTCAAGGAATTACAGGAAGGCACCCAGGGCGAATTTGGCGGTCTGGGTATTGAAGTCGGCATGGAGGACGGCCTGGTCAAGGTAATCTCTCCAATTGAGGATACGCCCGCCTACCATGCCGGCCTGAAAACCGGCGACCTGATCATCAAGCTCGACGACACCCTGGTAAAGGGCATGACTCTGAACGATGCGGTAAGCCGTTTGCGTGGCAAGCCCGGCAGCAAGATTACACTTACCGTGCTGCGCAAAAACGAACCGAGACCGCTGGTATTTACCCTGACGCGTGCCGTGATCAAGGTCAAGAGCGTCAAATACAAGCTGATCGAACCCGGCTATGGCTATGTGCGCATCACCCAGTTCCAGGAACATACTGGCGAAAACCTTGCTACTGCGCTGGAGACGCTATACAAGAAAAGCAATGGGAAAATGCGCGGCATGGTACTTGACCTGCGCAACGACCCCGGCGGCCTGCTCACCGGTGCAGTTGCGGTATCCTCGGCCTTCCTGCCGAAGGATGCACTGGTGGTCTATACCGATGGCCGCACTGAAGATTCCAAAATGCGGCTTACCGCCACGCCGGACGACTATCTGCGCGGTAGCGGAAAATCCGATTATCTGAAAAACCTTCCCGCTGCGTTCAAAGCCGTACCGCTGGTGGTACTGGTAAACGGTGGCTCTGCCTCGGCCTCCGAAATCGTGTCGGGTGCGCTGCAGGATCACAAGCGCGCCGTGCTTATGGGTACGCAGACGTTCGGCAAGGGTTCGGTACAAACCATCCTGCCGCTGGGCAACGACACTGCGATCAAATTGACCACCGCCCGCTATTACACGCCAAGCGGTCGTTCCATCCAGGTCAAGGGCATCACGCCTGATATCGTGGTGGAAGATCCGGCAACTGACGGGGAAGACAACGCATTCCGCCTGCGCGAAGGTGACCTCGAGCATCACCTGATCAACGATACTCTGTCACCCAAGGGGGTTCAACCCAAGTCGGAACAGCACAAGAAGCCTGCCCACCCCGACGACCGCATGGAACAAAATCCTCAAGGTGGCAAGCCGGTTATAACCAAATTCGGGTCAACGAATGACTACCAGTTGAACCAGGCCTTGAACCTGCTGAAGGGAATCAATATCCTGCAAGGAAAATGATTCATGACCAACACTCCATTTGAGACGGATAAACAGCGCGAGCTGCTTTTCTCCGATGATCCGCCCGGCCAGACCGAGCGTGCCTATGAATTGCTCAGCGGGCTGGAAGGTCTCAAAGTGGAGCGCGGCAGCCAGCCCAACAGCCTGCTCGTCAGTTACAGCCTGGTTGATTATTCCCTGGATGGGCTGGAGCAGGCCTTATTGAAAGAAGGCTTCCATTTCGACGATGGCGTGTTCCAGCAAATCGGCAAAAAGCTCATCCATTATTGTGAAGACGTGCAATACCATAATCTCAATACACCGGAACACAAAACCAAAAGCCGCGAACGCGAAATTTTCGTCAAGGTATATGACCACCATCCTCATGGTGACCATGACGACACACCACAAGAGTTGCGCGAAAACAAATAGCCCTGCATGAATGATCAACAGTTGCTGCGCTACAGCCGGCACATCCTGCTGCCGGAAATCGGTATTGAGGGCCAGGAAAAGCTCTTGAGATCGCATGCGCTAATTATCGGCGCCGGCGGATTGGGTTCTCCCGCAGCCATGTATCTTGCCGCAAGCGGCATCGGCACACTGACCCTGTGCGACGACGACAGTGTCGATCTTACCAACCTGCAGCGACAGATTGCACATCGCACATCGGCCATCGGCCAACCCAAAGCGCTTTCCGCACGAACCACACTGGCTGATATCAATCCTGATACAAAAGTCATCGCAATCAGCGAACGTGCAGAAGATGCGCTATTGTCCAGGCTGGTCGCACAGGCCGACATCGTGCTGGATTGCAGCGACAACTTTGCTACCCGCTACGCACTCAATCGCGCCTGCCTGCAACTCAAAAAGCCCCTGGTATCAGGCGCCGCTACCCGCTTCGATGGACAGCTAACCGTATTCGATTCCAGTCATGACGATAGCCCGTGTTACAACTGCCTCTATCCGGAACAAGGTGAAACAGAGGAGACGCGCTGTGCCGTGATGGGCGTACTCGCACCACTTGTCGGTGTTATCGGCACGCTGCAGGCAGTCGAAACACTGAAGCTGCTGCTGGGAATCGGCGACTCGCTTTGCGGGAAGCTGCTGGTCATGAATGCGCTCAGCATGGACTTGCGCATCGTCAAACTGGCCAAGGATCCGGATTGTACGGTGTGCGGAAGATCGTAACTAACAGATTACTCAGGGGAATGACCTACTTTGGCTCCGGCCGCCCCGTTGGGGCTTAACATTCGCACGCGAATATTAGCCTGCGCCGCAACAAGCGCTGTTGGCGCGTGTTGTCACTGCGTTCAGGTAGGTCGCCCACA
>CAZMSI010000092.1:0-7311 GCA_964568895.1 uncultured Sideroxydans sp.
CTTTCCATCGATGAATCCCATATCATCACACAATTCCGCCCTGCGGATTTGGCCGCATAAAGAGCTTTGTCGGCGCGGTCTATGGATTTTTCAACTGAGATATCCGGCTCGAGGAGCGTCAAGCCGAAAGATGCAGTAATGCGGAGGGGTTCTTTTTCGCCGATGTCTATTTCCAACGCGGCAAGACCCTTATTGATTTCCTTTATCCGTTCAAAGCCTGGCCCTAATTCGGTATATGGCATGCACAGCACGAATTCTTCTCCGCCATAGCGGAACACCTTGTCGTAAGGACGGAGATGCTTGATCAGGTAGTGGACAGTTGCGGCCAACACTTTGTCACCTGCAGCATGCCCGTGAAGATCGTTAACAGCTTTGAAGAGATCCAGGTCCATCATTGCAATGTAGCAAAGCTGGGCATGACGCTTCACCAACTCTTGTTGTTCACGCAAAGTAGGCAATATACCGAAACGGTTGATCGCGCCAGTCAGCGCATCATGGTTGAACAACGAGTTTTCCAGTTCGCGCTCCAAAGCCGATATTTCAAGCCGCAGACGTTCCAGCGCATTGGCAAAGTTGTCGAAGTCGAGAGGAGTAATCAGGTTGTCGGCATCCGCAGAGATCAACAACAACTTGGCCATGTGATGCAAGCGCTGATGCTCCTCACCCAGAGCGATGAAACCGGGATGTTTGCGTAATTTTTCAGGCGCTTTACTGTAGTACCATTGACCAAAGCGACATTCCGTATGGGCTTTATCGCTGGTGTCGTGCTTGTCGCCCGGCAGTCCGCACACAAGCGTGCGAATCAATGCCCCATGCCATTGCTGGTGGTTATTCAGGGACTCTTTTAGTTGTGCAATGACGCCTCGTAATTCATCGCGCGTGACTTCGTGGAGTGCCATAGTTTGCCTTCCTGAATTGTTTGAATCACCCAAGCGAGGTTCGGTAACGCGAACTATTTTTCAGCAGCGATACAATTATATGGACGCTACATGACTATGTATATATAAACAGTATGTTAAACGATTCGATAGAAGGCTTAACTTGATAGAAAGGCTGTTATTGGCACAAACACAAAGTTCATCTTGCCAAACTGCCTTCCACAAAGTGGCCTGTCGCGACCGGCAGAAATTGGCCGGCAGCGGAAGTCTATCCCGCATTATTCACCACATCAAAGCTGCCGTCCGCTAACTTCCGTTTGTGGGACTAAACGGACACTACCAGCAGAAACTCGTACCCACAATATGCCAAAAGGCCTAGATAATTTGCATCAGGCCGGAAATGCAGTCCCGTAAATCAGCCAACCGGACGCCGGTGAGGGTGGCCTGAACGCAGGCGATTCGCACCAAAATATTCATGATTTTGCCCTCTAATTGTGCGCGAAACCGTTACAGATTTACGACGTTTTTAACAACACCCTGACTTGATTAGGGATGTTTTTCTGGCGTGGTAATTGCTTATAAGGTGAAGGTAGGCAAATGGCATTGTGCTGCCATTAACAAGCAATGAGTAGGGTGACCAATTATGGACACACGTTATCACGTTATATTCGACAAGGTTGGTAAAGGTGTGATGATTTTCGATTCGGAAACAGGTGCCGTTCAACACCCGGCCTGCTGGCAGGATATTGCTGCCTATTACTATTACCTTGTAGGTCGCGGCAAGATTGATGAGTCGCAAAATTTACTGGCTGAAAGCATGGCCGGCCATAAGCCGATTACCAATATGGTAGCCACATCTCAATCGCCATCCACTAACAACACCCCGGGTTAGGCTGGCCGTTCGTCCGGGGTGTATTTGAGATATACGCCGGACACGCATCCTGTGCCGCTCTGCTGGGCCTGGTGCATGGCGCTTTCGGCGCGAATGAAAACTTCGGATATGGATGCCGGCGCCTGTTCGAAACTGGTGTACCCGATGCTGGATGAGACGGGGAAGGAGGCTTCCTCCATTCGCTGCGTAATGCTTGCGGAAAGTTGTTGGCATAATGCCTCGCATTCGGCAGATTTCGTATTCGGCATCAGGATTGCAAACTCATCGCCGCCGAGCCTGGCGACTGTGTCGGAGGGTCTGCCACTTGCCTGTATGACGCTTGCCGCAAGTTTCAGGGCCTCGTCTCCCGCCAGGTAGCCTTTTGTATTATTGATCTCTCTCAGGTTGTCTATATCAATGAAGGCAAAAGAAAAGACGCCTCCATACTGTTTTTGTCTTTCGAGTTCGGTATCCAGTATGGACTCGAAACTCAAGCGGTTGCGCAGCCCGGTCAACCTGTCGAAGGAGGCAAGATGGCTGACTTCCATGAAGTTTGCGCGTGCGATTCTGGATATATAGGCAATCATGACGTTCGTTGGGAGCACCAGCACTGCAATGGCGAGTTTCGTCAGGATTGAAAGGTTGGCGTCAACCATCAGTATGAGGCCCTGAAGCGCCAGCGATAATATAACCGCGGCATTAACCAGGACCATCCGTTGGCAATGAAAACCGACCATGATCAGGGGAAATATATAAAGCAGGTGCATCTGGATTTTTGTTTTGGTGATCATGTCCACCGCAAAAATCAAAGCCATCAGAATATAGCTGCCGGTCGCGACAAAATTCTGCGAGAGCGCCCCGGGAATTGTCAGGCGCTTCCATCGCCTTAAACGTCCATTACTGATGAGTGCGGGATCAATATCTGACCGCTCGCGCAGCATGTTTTCCCGACATTCGCGTAAATCCTTGGATAATTCATCGGCATTTGCATAGCGGTCATCCGGATTTTTTGCCAGGCACTTGAGAACGATACGGTCCAGCATGTCCGGGATTTCGGAGTTCAGGGAACTGGGTTTGGGAGGAGCACGGTTGACAATCTGGAACATGACCGCATTGACACTGTCCCCGGAAAAAGGGGCGCGTCCGGTCAGCATCTGGTACAGGACTATCCCCAGTGAAAAAATATCCGAGCGCGCATCGAGCGGCTGACTTTCGATTTGCTCGGGCGACATATACAGGGGCGAACCTATAATCATGCCGGCCTGCGTAAGCGAAAGCGTAAGCGTAGACGCCATTCTTGCGATACCGAAGTCGGCAATTTTGACGTGGTTGTCGCCCAGCACCATGATGTTCGAGGGCTTGATGTCGCGGTGCACGATGCCGCGCTGGTGCGCGTAAAACAGGCCGGAGGCAATCTGCAGGGCAATATTTAATGTTTCTTCTATTGAGAGGCGTTTCCCGCTGTCCAGAATTGTCTGTAATTCCCGGCCTTCCATGAGTTCCATGGCGATGTAGGCCGTGTCGCCGCTCTCCCCCAGATCGTGAATGGTAACTATATTGGGATGGTTCAAGTGCCCTGCCGCCTTGGCTTCCTGATAGAACCGCGCCTTGTATTTTGATTTTTCCTTGTCGGGCAGGATTTGCAGATTGATGGTCTTGACGGCAACAAAGCGTTCGATCAGCGGATCGTGCGCCTTGTAAACAAGGCCCATGGCGCCGCGTCCCAGCTCATCAATAATTTCATAACGCCCGATATGACTGATCATCAGTATTTTTCCCGGTTTTCCCTGGGCCGGGGCAAGCCCAGCCGTGATTCCCTGTATAAATGATACGGGGGTTGCGGGTATATGGATAGACACCCTGCCAACAATATACTCGAAGACAGGAATGCTTCGTGTCCGGTAGATCCCGTGGATCAGGAAACGGGGTTGGCGAGGATGGCGCCGGTGACGATCACCAGGCCGCGCGCGAGCAGCAATGCCTTGCCCTGGCCGTGGTGCGTGGCGCGGGCCTCGGGGTCGCCCTTGAAAATTTTAAGTGCGCTGCCGATCTGCACGCCGTACAGCACGTACAGGGTGATGAACAAACCGAAGTGCATCCACACCAGAAAGGAAAAAATGTCGCCCTGCTCGAACAGGCGGTGGTACCAGTGGCGGTGGGTGTAAAGGTAGATCGGCATGCTGATATCAAACAGCAGGCACGAGATCATTACCGGGATGTGGAAGTAGCGATGGCGCGGCAGGTAGTACGCGGCCAGCATCAGCAAATAGGTCGCGGAAGAGGTGGTAAAGGGGGTCATCGGCCAGGCGCGGGCTGCTTGCGCCGGCAGGTGACGAAGTGGTATTCCAGCGGCTGCGGTTCCTGCTGGCTGCGCCGTTCACGCGATTCCTCGATCCACTCGTTGCGGTCGAATTGCGGGAAATGCGCGTCGCCCTGAACGTCCTTCTGGATTTCCGTGATGTAAAGCATCCCGGTTAGTGGCAGGGCTTGTGCGTAAAGTTCCGCACCACCGACGATAAAAATCTGTTCGTCTCCTGCGCAGGCGTCGATTGCCTCCTGCAGCGAATGGACAATGATGCAGCCTTCGATTTTCAGCTCCCTGTTGCGCGTGACCACCACCGTGGTGCGTCCGGGCAGCGGTTTGCCGATGGAATCGAAGGTCTTGCGCCCCATGATCATGTGATGACCCATGGTCAGCGCCTTGAAGTGCCTGAGGTCTTCCGGAATGCGCCACGGCAGGGTGTTGTCGATGCCGATGGTGCGATTGGTCGCCATGGCGACGATGATGGAAAGCGAGGATTCAGGATTCAGGATTCGGGATTCAGTGTTGGGCATGGTTATTATTCTGAGGCGGATAGAGACTTCTTCAGGCCATTGAGCATTTTTCCGATTTCGTTTGTGCGGGTTTGCAGTGCGGCAATTTCGTCTGCGTCGACAAAGCCGAGTCTCGGTGCGATTTGTAATTGGGTTTCGAGTTCCATCAACGAGCCGTAGGCAATGGAGAGATGGTTCAGGTATGCACCTGTCGCTTTGCGGCCATGGCCTTCTGCGATATTGGAAGGAATGGAAACAGCAGCCCTTCTTGCCTGTGACGCAAGGCCAAAGCGTTCTTCGGCAGGGAATGCAGAGGTGGCCCTGTAAATTCCAGTCACCAAATCCATCGCCTTCTGCCAGACTACCAGTTCAGTGTAATGCATCGTTGCGCACAGCCCCTGAATCCTGAATCCCGTATCCTGAATCCTGTAATGCTACCAGTGGAGGGCGCGCATGCGTGAACTCTTTTTCTGCTGATGGGATTGCATGCGCGCGACGACGTGGTCGAGCACGTCGATGGCGTCGAGCACGAATGGGCCCTTGTTCAGCATCACGCATTCGGCGCGCTCGGCCATTGCGGCATCGGTGACTTCGGCGCGCGAGGGCAGGTTCTGCTTGACCAGTCCTTCCAGCACCTGGGTTGCCCAGATCACCGGGACATGTGCGGATTCGCACAGCCACATGATTTCCTCCTGGGTTTCCGCAAGCCGTTCGTAGCCGACTTCCACCGCCAGGTCGCCGCGCGCGATCATCACGCCGAAGGGATGGCTGCCGGCGCCGCGCACGATGATTTCCGGCAGGTTCTGCAGCGCTTGCCGGGTCTCGATCTTGGCGACGATGCCCATTTTTTTCGCGCCGCGCTCGGCCAGCGCATCGATCAGCAGTTTCATGTCCGCGCCGGACTGGACGAAGGAGTAGCCGACGATGTCCGCATGCTGTGCGATGAAGTCGAGGTCGTGCCTGTCCTTGTCGGTCAGTGCGGGCAGCTCCAGTTTGGTATCCGGAAAGTTCAGGCCCTTTTCCGGGGCCAGCTTCGAGCCCTGGGGTTTTGCGCGGGTGATTTTCAGCAGGGCGCCGAGTTCGTTCAGCGATTCCACCACGGCGCCGATGTGGCCGTCGTCGATCAGCACCTGTTGTCCCGGTTTGAGATAGTCGAAAATCGAGGGCGGGGCACAGGAAATGTGGGCGGGGATAATGGTGTTGTCGCCTTCGTCGATTTCGGATGGTTCGCCGGCGACCAGTGCGCGCGTAATCTGCAGTATGTCGCCCTCGTGCAGCCGGATCGGCATCGGCGGGGCAAGCATCGGGCCGAGAGGGGTTTCGTATGGGGTGCGGCGAGGTTTGTCATGGGCAAAATGCAGCAGCGCAATGCCTTCTTCCAGGTAGGACGAGTTGTTGGTCAGGGCGACGACTTCCAGTTTCGACAGCCGTTCGTCGACTGTCAGTTTCCCGGCCTTCCCGCGCAGGTCGGTGAATTCGATGGTGTCGCCCTTGTTCAGGCGTTTCAGCCAGCCTGGATCTACGTTCAGCCGTGCGCGGTGTTTGTGGCCAAAGGCATCCTTGATGGCGTTGCGGCCGAGTATGCCGCTGCCGTCGAGAATGACGGCAGCCGGTTCCTTGAGGGCGCCCCGGCTGTTGCGTCTGGGTTTGAGGTGAACCACGCTCTGGTCGGGTATGACCGTGCCGGTACGCAGCTTGGGGCCGGCCAGGTCCATCAGGATTTTGCAACTGCGGTCGGTCTCGCGTTCCGCCTGCCGCACGAACTCGATCATTTTCAGCCAGGCATCGGGTGTGTCGTGAGCGCAGTTGATGCGCGCGCAATCCATGCCGCGCCTGACCAGTTCGCGTACGAATGCGTAGTCGGATGCAGCTTCGCTGGGGAAGGTCACCATGATGCGTACCGTGCGGTGCCTGGGGGCAGGGCCGAACAGCCGGTTGGTCTGTCTGTCGAGCAGTTGCCCGGCTTCGCTGTAGGCTTGTGCGCCGGCAAGGATTTTTTTCGGTGCCACGCTTTTTCCGCTCAATGCCTCCAGTGTATGGATCACGGCATCGAGGTTGGCCAGTACGTGTCCTTCGCTGCGGCCCAGCGAAGACAGGCCGAGCGCTGCGAGTTGCGACTGGATGTCGCACAGGTCATGGCGACGCAGCCCGATATAGGCACCCATGTTGTCGGCCGATGAGCGGAAGCCGTGCCAGTGGATGTGCGGGCGCCAGACCTTGAGGCATTCCTTCTGGGTCTTTTTCGATTCGGCGCGAATGCGGCGTAAATTGCGCAGCAGTGCGGATAACTGGCGCTTGTTCAGTACGCTGTCGTGGGGTTCCATGGAGTTTACCGGTACGTCCTGGAAAGGTTTCATACGGGATTATGCACGAAGAACGGCCGGCAAAAATTGCAAATTTATTACCGGGAGGGGTGGCTTACACTGCGACGGGCGCCTTGATCGCCGGATGCGGGTCGTAGCCTTCGAGTGTGAAGTCTTCGAACTTGAATCCGAAGATGTCTTTTACTTCCGGGTTGATCTTCATCGTCGGCAGTGGGCGCGGTTCGCGCGACAGTTGCTCGCGGGTCTGTTCCATGTGGTTCGAATACAGGTGCGCATCGCCGAAAGTGTGCACGAAGTCGCCCGGCTCAAGGTCGCACACCTGCGCCATCATCATGGTCAGTAATGCGTAGCTGGCGATGTTGAATGGCACGCCGAGGAAGATGTCGGCGCTGCGCTGGTAGAGCTGGCAGGAGAGCCTGCCGTC
>CAZMSI010000093.1:0-7279 GCA_964568895.1 uncultured Sideroxydans sp.
TACTCGTCTTGCCGATGGGATAGCCATCGGCTGCAACTCGTGCCTTGCATTTGCCGCCTTTTCGCAACAACGCAGTTGTGAAATTAATGTTAACACGCCCTGGTCACCTTCCGCTTGTTCGTCATGGCTACAATATAGCCGTCAGCGTACCACTGGTAAAGCAGGTCGAATGCTTTCCGCGGCAATGCGGCACCGGCGGGCAGGCTGCGTTCGTCGGCCAATGCGCGCAGTACGCGGTAGGTTTCCCTGCCGGTTTTGTGCGCTTCGCCGTTGATGAATACGCTGCGGCCATGGCACAGCATCTGGGTTTTAAGATCCAGTGCCACGCCGCGGTTCTGCAGTGCCTGCATGAATTTTTCGCGGCTGAGCAAACGTGCAGGGGCATCGAAAAAGATATGTGGTTTGGGTTCGGAGAGATAGCTGCCGAGGAAGGACGCGATATTGCGCTTGCTCCACTGTATCTTGGCTATGGCCTGCGCCACCTGCTGCAGCATGGCCGCGCTGATTTCGGACGGATGCTTTTGTGTCCGGAGATCGGGGTCGGCATACATGCCGTCGACACGGATGTGGTCCTGCAGATACACCAGGAACTGCTCCGCCAGTTCCTGATAGGCCGGCGTGCGGAAACCGATGGAATAAGTCATGCACTCGTCTTCGGCGATGCCGTTGTGTGCGCATTGCGGCGGCAGGTAGAGCATGTCGCCTGGCGCCAGCACCCATTCCTGTTCCACCTTGAAATCCTTCAGTATCTTCAGTGGCGCGCCCTCGATCAGCGTGCGGTCTGTCTGCTGCGAGATCTGCCAGCGGCGGTGGCCCGTGCCCTGCAGCAGGAATACATCGTAGGAATCGAAATGCGGCCCCACGCCGCCACCCTTCGGCGCATAGCTCACCATCAGGTCGTCGAGCCGCGCGTGCGGCACGAAATTGAAATGTTTCAACAACTCTGCGGCTGCAGGCAGGTAGTGATTTACGCCCTGCACCAGTACCGTCCATTTCAGCTTCTCCATGCCCTCGAAATCCTGTGCTGCAAACGGCGCATGGTACAGTTCCCACTTGCTGCGTCGCCGTACTACGGCACGCGCCTGGGCATCCGCATCGCAGGCCAGGCCGATTAGTTGCCGCAGGTTCAGCAGACCTTTGAAATCGGGAATTGCCTGGCGGATTAGCAGTGGTTTTTTTTGCCAGTAGTCGCGCAGGAACGCATTTACCGTCAGGCCACCGAGCAGGGAAGAGGGCTTATTCATTGGGGAATTATAACTGTGCCGCCGTGCGATAAAAATAATTTTCGTCTGCTGAAACTAAGTTAGAATGCCCCGCAGGAGGAGCAGTTCTATGGTGTTGCAAGCTGGAGCAGATGCGCCGCTTTTCGAGTTGCCCGATGCAGATATGGGGATGTTCAGCCTGTCGGCATTGCGCGGCAAGAAAAATATAATTCTGTATTTCTACCCCAGGGACGATACACCGGGCTGCACCATGGAGGCAAACGAGTTTTCCGACCTGGAAAACGATTTTGCCAAGCAGGATGCGGTGGTGATCGGCGTCAGCCGCGACGACTGCCTGAGCCATGCCGAGTTTCGCGATAAGCACGGTCTTTCCGTATTGCTGCTGTCGGACACCGAGGGACAAGTGTGCAAGGTCTACGGCGTGCTTTACAACAAGGAAGTCGACGGCCGCAGGAAAACCGCCATTCAGCGTTCCACCTTCGTTATTGATAAACAGGGCAAGCTGCGCCATGTCCTGTACGGGGTGCATGCACACGGTCACCCGCAGGAAGTCCTGAAATTGCTTAAGGAGATGAAATGAAAATCGCCAAAGACACTGTGGTGTCACTGCGTTACGAACTCACCGATGCCGATGGTGCATTGCTGGAGAAAGTCGAAGAGCCGGTCAGCTATCTGCACGGCGGCTATGACGGGATTTTCCCGGCAGTCGAGGAAGCGTTACAGGACAAGGATGTGGGCGAGCAGTGCAGTATCACTATGCAGCCGGATGATGCTTTCGGAGAATACGAGCACGAACTGGTGCGTGTCGAACCGCGCGGTATGTTTCCGGCGGAGGTTGCGGTCGGTATGCAGTTCGAAGGCGGAGCCGAAGGTGCAAGCGACGAAGATTATATGCTTTATACCGTAGTGGAAGTCAGCGACAAGGATGTGACGGTGGACGGCAACCATCCGCTGGCGGGCAGGGTGCTTAATTTTGCCTGTACCATTACCGGCGTGCGTCCGGCCACACCGGAGGAGTTGGAACATGGGCACGTGCATGGAGAGGGTGGGCACCACCACTAGACGGCAAATAATAAAATAAACCAGATCCGCAAAAGCGGGCGATTAAGTCTCAGGAGGAGGCGTGTCCGGCTACAACATCAATCTGCATGAGGCGATTTATTCCCTGTCCGATACGCTTGACCTGGTCGGTGTAACGCACATCCACCACGGCAAGCATGTCGCTTACATGGCTGCCGAATTCGGCAAGCAGATGGGATGGCCGCAATCGCAACTGGACGACCTGTTCCAGGCCGCCATCCTGCACGATAGCGGGGTCTCCAAGACCACGGTGCATACCAGGCTTGCCCAGTTCCAATGGGAAAATGAGGCCGAGCACTGCCAAGTGGGCGCCGCGCTGCTGGGTTCCTGCCCCATGTTGCGCTGCCTTGCTCCGATCGTGCTGCATCACCACACCCATTGGAGCGAGCTCAAGGAAGCAGACCTGCCGCCGGAGGTGAAGCTCAGCGCCAACTGCATCTACCTGGCGGACCGCATTGATATCCTGGTACTCAAGTTTCTGGCCGGTGGAGAAGACATCCTGCTGGGCAGGGAGTCGATACGCAACACCATACTGGAGAAACGCGGCGACTGGTTCTGCCCGGAACTGGTCGATGCGTTCATGGCAGTGTCGAATTCGGCGGCGTTCTGGTTTTCGCTGGAAGCCGATCATGTCAATGGCTACGTTACGACCTGGCTGGCCGAGACCACCGAGCGAAACATGAGCTTCGAAGAGCTGCGCAGTCTGGTGCAGGTCTTTTCCAGCATCGTCGATGCCAAGAGCAGTTACACACGGGAGCATTCGGAAGGCGTGGCCAGTTTGTCGCGCTACCTCGGCACGTTGTTCGGGCTGTCGCGGGAGACATGCGAAATGCTGGAGCTGACGGGGTTGCTGCACGATCTCGGCAAGCTGCGCGTGCCGGACGAATTGCTGGAAAAGCCGCACCGGCTCACCGCAGAGGAAAACCTTACCATGCGCCGGCACAGTTTCGATACCTATAACGTCCTCAAGAACATTACCGGGCTGGAGCAGGTCGCGCTGTGGGCGGGCCAGCATCACGAACGGGTGGACGGCAGCGGCTATCCCGGCAAGGTTGGTGGTGGTAGCCTGTCACTGGAAGCGCGTATCATCGAAGTTGCCGACGTGTTCCAGGCGCTGGCCCAGCGCCGCCCTTATCGCGATGCGCTACCGCAGGATGAAATATTGCACATCCTCAAGGAGTATGTGGGCAGCGGCAAACTGGATGGCGACGTGGTGGCACAGGTGGAGACACATTTGGCTGAATGCTGGCATGCGGCAGTGATCGATTAACCGCTTACCTGATCGCGCCGATGCATTCCTGCAGGCGGCGCCATGCGGCGGTGCCGCCGAAATTCATCTCCTGCACGTCGTCGAAGATTGCAGCGCATTCTGTTTCTTCACGGGTTAGCGGTTCCTCTGTCCGGCGTAATTTTTCCAGTACCTCGAGGCCGGCTTCCGAGGCGTCCCCGCCCTGTGCCTGGCGCTGCATGATGCGTGTGCGCAGCGTGTCGTTTGTAGCCTGCAGGCTGGCGATGGCGAAGGGTACGTGCATGCGTCCAGCCAGTTCCCGGAATTGCCGGCGTTCCTTGTGCCGGAGGAAGGCGGCATCCACGATCACCGGGTAGCCGGCAGCGAGCAGTTGCTGCGCCAGCTCCAGCAGGCGGGCATAGGTCTGCACGGTGGCCTGCATGCTGTAAATGCCGCCATCCACGGCGGAGCGACTGTCCTCGTGCGCGGCGAGGCCGAACAGGCGCTTGCGCTCGACATCGGAGCGGATGCGCACGGCCTGCAGGTTTTCCAGCACGGCCTGCGCAAAGCTGGTCTTGCCGGAGCCGGGCAGGCCGTGGGTGATGATCAGCGTGGGCCGTTGCCGCATCAGGCAATGCGCGGCCAGCGCGAGGTGGTCGCGGCAGGCGATCATTCCGTTTGTCTGCGCGCGTTTTTTCAAGCCGGGCTGGGCGGCACGGATGGCATCGACCTTGGCACGCACCATGGCGCGATAGGCGCAATAGAAGCGCAATACGGACATGCCCGCATAATCGCCCGTTTGTTCCAGCCATGCATTGAGGAAGCGTGCAGCCAACTCCGGTTGCCGGTGAGATAGCAAATCCATGTACAGGAAGGCGACTTCGTTGATCACGTCGATCCAGCGCAATTCGGGATCGAATTCGATGCCGTCGAACGGAACCGGTTTGCCGCCGATCAGCGCGATGTTGCCGAGGTGCAGATCGCCGTGGCATTCGCGCACCCGGCCTTCGGCGCGGCGCCGTTCGAAAATTTCCGTGCAGGCGGTGTACTCGTTTTCGCTGGCCTGTCGCACACGGGCCAGCATCTGCAGCTCATCCGTGTCGTGGAGCAGCGTTTGCAGTTGCTCGAAATTCTGTAACGCTGCGGTGTGTATGCTTGTGGCCGAGCCGTATGCCGGATCGCTTGCGGCCGGCAGGCCGGCATGGAAACGGGCGAGGACGGCGGCGAGACGGTCGATGTGTTGCGGCGCAACCTGGCCGCGCGCCAGTTGTTTGTCCATCAGCGCATTCGCCGGGAAGCGGCGCATTTTCACCGCATATTCGATCGCGTTGCCGCTCCCGTCCAGTTGCGGATTTTCCGGCGTGCCGGTGATGGCGACGACGTCGAGGTAAAGGCCGGGTGCGAGGCGACGGTTGAGGCGCTGTTCTTCTGCGCAATAGTGATGGCGCGCCTTGAGACGGGTGAAATCGAGGAAACCGAGATCGACGGCTTTCTTGATCTTGTAGGCATAACGCCCAGCCAGCAGCACCCAGGAAATATGCGTTTCCACCACGCGTACGCCTTTCACCGCATGCGGATAGCGCTGCGGGGCCAGCAGTGCTGTGACAAGTTGTTGCTGGGCCGGATAGTCGGGCATGGCGTAATACGCTAATGTCGTGACTTGTGATAACCTGATTCTATTCGTAATGCAGGGACTGCGGATAATGAATATGGAACAAGAGCAGCAGCCGGGGACCCGCTTTGTGGTCGAGGTCAATCCGAAGATCCCGCGCAAGCTGATGCGTCTGGAGGAGCTGGCCAACAATCTCTGGTATAGCTGGGACCGTCCAACGCGCACGCTGTTTGCGCGTTTGCATCCCAAATTGTGGGATGTGGTCGGCCACAACCCGATCAAGTTCCTGCGCCGTCTCGACGAGCACCGCCTGCTGGACGCGGCCGAGGACCAGGTATTCCTGGCCTCCTACAATCGCGTGCTGTCGGCATACGATACCTACCACAACGAATCTTCGCGCTACGCTGGCCACAATCTGGACGCGAGCGACCTGGTGGTTTATTTCTGCGCCGAGTTCGGCTTTCACGAAAGTTTCCCGATCTATTCCGGCGGGCTGGGTATCCTTGCCGGCGACCACTGCAAGGCGGCAAGCGACGTTCGCCTGCCGTTCGTCGGCGTCGGCCTGCTCTATCGCCAGGGTTATTTCACCCAGACCATAGATGGCGAGGGCAACCAGATCGCCAGCAATACCGATTCCGACTTCGGTGAATTGCCGGTCACGCCCGCCCTGCATGCGGATGGCAGCGAGGTCAAGGTGTTCGTGGATTTTCCCGGGCGCCGCACCTGGATCAGGGTATGGTGGGCGCGCGTCGGCCACGTCCACCTCTATCTGCTGGATACCGATTTGCCGGAGAACAGCCGGGACGACCGCGAGATCACCCACCGCCTGTACGCGGGAGACCGCAGGACCCGGCTGGAGCAGGAAATTGTGCTCGGCGTCGGCGGCGCGCGCGCGCTGGCCGAACTGGAACTGAAGCCCACCGTGTGGCACATCAATGAAGGCCATGCCGCATTCATGCTGCTGGAGCGCGCGAGCGAACTGGTGGCGCAAGGACTGGATTTTTCCAGCGCGCTGGAAGCAGTGGCCGCCAGCTCGGTGTTTACCACGCATACGCCGGTGCCCGCCGGCCACGAGCATTTCAGCCGCGAATTGATTACCGGCTATTTCCGCGGCCTGGATGCGCAGTTGGGCATCAGCATGGAAGATCTGCTGGCGCTGGGCAACGACCCCGGCGGCAGCGCCACCGATTTCAACATGACGGCGCTGGCGGTGCGCATTTCACGCTACCAGAACGGCGTATCGCGCATCCACTGCGATGTCACCGCACGCATCTGCTCCGGGCTGTGGCCGCAGATTCCGGCGCACGAAAATCCCGTCGGCTACGTGACCAATGCAGTGCACGTGCCAACCTTCCTGGCGGAGGAGTGGAACGAGCTGTTCGACAAGTACCTCGGCGGTGAATGGCGCAACCGGCTGTCGGATGGCGGATTCTGGAAGCGCATCGACGATATTCCGGACCTCGAATACTGGAGCGTGCGCCAGTCGCTCAAGACGCAGATGCTGCAGATACTGCACCACCGTATTTCGGTGCAGCATTTCCGCAACCACGGCAGCGAGGCGCACCTGGAGCGCATGATGAAGTATGCCGATTCGCATGATCCGAACATACTCACCATCGGCTTTGCGCGTCGGTTCGCCACCTACAAGCGCGCCGACCTGCTGTTCCAGAACCTGGACTGGCTGCGCGAAATCGTGCTCGACCAGCAGCGCCCGGTGCTATTCATCTTTGCCGGCAAGGCACACCCCGCCGACCAGCCCGGACAGGGGTTGATCCGCCAGATCCATGCCATCTCCTGCATGCCGGAATTCGAGGGCAAGATCCTGATGGTGGAAAATTACGATCTCGGACTGGCGCGGCGTCTGGTGGCCGGCGTCGACGTGTGGCTGAACACGCCGCAGTATCCGATGGAAGCCAGCGGCACTTCGGGGATGAAGGCGGGTATCAACGGTTCCATCAACCTGAGCGTGCTCGACGGCTGGTGGGGCGAGGGATATGACGGACAGAACGGCTGGGCAATCCGGCCGGCACCGGAAACTTTCGACGACCACAAGCGCAACCGCGAGGACGCACGCAGCCTGTACGAAATCATCCAGGACCAGGTAACCACTGTAGGGTCGCGTCGCCGCCGCTTCGA
>CAZMSI010000094.1:0-7269 GCA_964568895.1 uncultured Sideroxydans sp.
TGTTTGAGGCGCAGCTCCTTGCCGTTTTCGCTGGCATCGTTGGGGTACAGCACCATGGTAATGTGCTCGGCCCGGTTCTTGGATGCCACCGCCTCGGTATAGCTGCCGGCATTGAATTCGGAAAGGTCGAATTCCTCGGTGGCGCTCGCCTTCCACAACCGCAAGGTGTTGACCGTGCCATTGCGATAGCCGGGCACCGGTACGTCATAGGGTATCGCCACCACATCCTGGGTATTGACCCAGCGCGCGCGCTGCCTGCCCTCCAGGTCAGTATAGAACTCACTGTGCCCGCCGAATTTCACCAGAGCAGAAAATTCCGGGCGCTCGATTTCCCATGGGTTGCCATCGCGCAGCCAGTGATCCGGCTCTTCCAGTTGATAACCGTTTTCGATCTTCTGGCGGAACATGCCATATTCATAACGGATGCCGTAACCCATCACCGGCAGCTGCAACGTGGCACAACTATCGAGGAAACAGGCGGCCAGCCTGCCCAGGCCACCGTTGCCCAGCCCGGCATCGTGCTCCTGGTCGGCAACTTCCTCCAGGTTCAATCCCAGCTTGCGCATCGCCTTCGCAGTGGCTGCATCCATGTCCAGGTTCAGCATGGCATTGCCCAGGGCGCGCCCCATCAGGAACTCCAGCGACATATAATAAGCCCGCCTGCAATCCTGCTCGTGGTAGGCGTGCTGGGTATTCTTCCAGCGTTCCACCAGACGATCGCGCAATGCCACTGCCAGCGACGTATAAACCTGGTAAGCAGCCAGGCGCTCTTCCTCGCGCCCCAGGGTATGACTGAAATGGCGGCGAAAATCTTCAATCAGGCTGTCTGCATCCAGACCCAACGGTGGCAGTGTTTCAATGTCCGGTACAAAATTACCTATGGTGCGTGGAACGGTATGCATGGCTACTCTCCTGAAAATCTTTTATGTTTATGAGCCTGAATCAACGCAATCTCCTGCAAGATTCAAGCCAACAAGACGATTTTGGCAGGTATAGCGAAGTTCGGGACGATTCATGCTAACACCATGTGTGATGCCCGTCATGCCTCAGGTGATTACCGTCGGCTGGTCGCGCCCACTACGCTCCTTCAATTCAGACACTTGCATGGCGATGGCAATCAGGTCGGCCAGTGCTTCCTGTGCATCGAGATGATGGCGCGAAACGTCCGGCTCATAGGCTTCGAGATAGACGCGCAATGTCGCACCCTGGGTGCCGGTTCCGGATAATCTGAATATGATGCGCGACCCGTCAACGAAGCCGATACGTATGCCCTGGCCCTGGCTGACGCTGCCGTCCACCGGATCGGTATAGCTGAAATCGTCGCAGAACAATACATGGTGCTTGCCGAAACTGGCGCCGCTCAATGCACCAAAACTGTCATGCAGATGGTGCATGATGCCCTGCGCCGCCTCCGTCGGCAGCTCCTCGTAATCGTAGCGCGAATAGAAGTTGCGCCCGAAGCGCGCCCAGTGTTCGCGCACGATGGCCTCCACCGGCTGGCGGCGCACAGCAAGCACATTGAGCCAGAACAGCACTGACCACAGGCCGTCCTTCTCGCGCACATGGCTGGAACTGGTGCCGAAGCTTTCCTCGCCGCATAGCGTGACCTTGCCCGCGTCCATCAGGTTGCCGAAAAACTTCCAGCCGGTAGGCGTTTCGAAACAGGGAATGTCCAGCGTCTGTGCCACACGGTCCACTGCCGCGCTGGTCGGCATCGAGCGCGCCACGCCTGCCAGTCCCTGCTGATAGCCTGGCACCAGGGTGGCATTGGCTGCCAGCACGGCCAGGCTGTCGGAAGGTGTTACAAAAAATCCTTTGCCCAGAATCATGTTGCGGTCGCCGTCGCCATCCGAGGCCGCCCCGAAATCCGGAGCATCGGCGCCGTACATGATCTCAACCAGATCATGGGCATAGGTCAGGTTCGGGTCGGGATGGCCGCCGCCGAAATCTTCCAGCGGCGTAGCGTTCATCACGCTGCTCTGTGGTGCATCCAGGCGGCTCACCAGAATTTCGCGCGCATAAGGCCCGGTTACCGCATGCATGGCGTCGAATTTTATTTTGAAGCCACCGGCAAGCAGCGTGCGAATGGCGGGAAAATCAAACAGCGATTCCATCAACTCCGCATAGTCGGCAACCGGATCGATTACCTGCACATGCATATCACCCAGCACGCTCTCACCTGGCGTATCCAGCGCCACATCCGGCGCCTCGATGATTTTGTATTGTGCAATCTCCTTGCTGCGCTCATAAATCGCTTCGGTCACCTTTTCCGGTGCCGGCCCGCCATTGCCGATGTTGTACTTGATGCCGAAGTCGCCTTCGGGTCCGCCCGGGTTGTGGCTGGCAGACAATACGATGCCGCCCAGGGTTTGATACTTGCGGATCACGCAGGATGCCGCCGGCGTCGACAGGATCCCGCCCCGACCTACCAGCACGCGCGCGAAACCATTGGCTGCCGCCATTTTCAGGATTACCTGGATCGCTTCGCGGTTGTAGTAGCGGCCGTCGCCACCCAGCACCAGAATCGCTTCCGGTACAATCTCGATGCTGTCGAAAATGCTCTGCACGAAATTTTCCAGATAGTGCGGCTGCTGGAATGCCTGCACCTTCTTACGCAGTCCGGAAGTGCCAGGCTTCTGGTCGGAATAGGGCTGGGTGTTGACGGTGTGCATGTTCACGGCTTCTCCTGCGCGCTAACGGAAATGCTATTGCGGGTAGCCTGCGGCGTCCAGTTCATCCTGCCAGGCTCTCGCCAGAAAGCCCTTGAGCCAGTTGCTGCCAACAGAAAGCGTGGGCATGACATCACTACCGGACTTCTGTTTGAATTCATCGATTTCATCCTTGGTCACCAACCGCTTTTCGGTGAACGGAATATGGCGTTGTACCAAAAGGTCGCGCGCCTGCTGACAAGGAATTTTGCAGCTATCTTCCACATACAGCGTAACCGGGAAACGTTGTTTGGCGCGACGCATTTCAAACGGCAGGGCATCGTCGCCCGTTACAGCCGATGCCGGGGCGTCGAATTTCTTTTCCTGAATCTGTTCCGCATCGTTCGCCGGCGCATCACCGTAATGCACATTTCCAGCGCTGTCCACCCAGCGGTATAACTCTCCTGCCATTACCGGCTGCAGTGTAATAAGCCAGAGCATGGTAATGAATATGGATCTCATGTTGCCTCCTTAACTCAAGGAATACCGCCTACGCAGCGCGCTGCTCATCCAGCAACCCATGGTGTCGCAACAGCGCATCTATGCTCGGTTCACGACCACGGAATGCCATGAACGATGCCATCGCACCCCGGCTGCCGCCCATGGCCAGTATCTCGTTACGGAACTGGCTGCCCACCGTATTATTCAACACGCCATTTTCCTCGAACAGACTGTAAGCATCGGCGGACAGGACTTCAGCCCACTTGTAACTATAGTACCCCGCCGCATAACCGCCTGCAAAAATGTGTGCAAAGCTGTTGGGGAAGCGATTGAATTCCGGCGGGAACAACACCGATACTTCCCGGCGCACTTCATCCAGCAACTGTTGAATAGTCTGCCCGCCGTCTGGCAGGTAGTCAACGTGCAGGCGCATATCGAACAGTGCAAACTCGATCTGGCGCAAGGTCTGCATACCGCTCTGGAAATTCTTCGCCGCCAGCATCTTGTCGAACAACGCGCGCGGCAATGGTTCCCCGGTCTCCGCATGACGCGTCATGTTCTGCAGCACATCCCACTCCCAGCAGAAATTCTCCATGAACTGGCTGGGCAGTTCCACCGCGTCCCACTCCACACCGTTAATACCGGACACGCCAAGATCCTCGACTTGTGTCAGCAGGTGGTGCAGGCCGTGGCCGAATTCGTGGAATAACGTAATTACCTCGTCATGCGAGAACAGCGCGGGTTTGCCGCCGACCGATGCCGAAAAATTACAGTTGAGGTAAGCCACTGGTGTCTGGATACCGGAGGCTGTATTTCGGCGCGTGATGGCATCATCCATCCATGCGCCACCGCGCTTGCTGTTGCGCGCATACAGGTCGAGATAGAATTGACCGACCAGCTGCTCACCATCCAGGATGTCGAAGAAGCGCACGTCATCGTGCCACAGCGGCGCTTGTGACGGCCGCACCGATAGCCCATACAACGATTCGACCAGCCCGAACATGCCGTCCAGCACCACATCCTCGGGAAAATACTGCTTCACCTCCTGCTCGGAAAAGGCATAGCGCTGCTGGCGCAGGTGTTCGCTGGCATAAGCGATGTCCCACGCCTGCAGGTCGGCAATGCCCAACTGCTCTCCGGCGAATGCGCGCAGTTCGGTCAGATCGCGCTCGGCAAACGGTCGTGCCCGCTGGGCCAGTTCGCGCAGGAACGACATTACCTGTTGCGGCGTGTCCGCCATTTTGCTGGCCAGCGACAACTCGGCATAATTGGCGAAGCCCAGCAGTTTCGCCTCTTCCATGCGCAGCTTGAGTATCTCCGTCATCAGCGGCGTATTGTCGAAGTGCGTGGTTGTTGCCGCTTCAGCGGCATCACAACCATGGCCTGCCCCTTGCGGGTGCTGCCCTTCGTCGAGCTCGCTGGCGCGCGTGCTGTAGGCGCGGTATATGTGCTCGCGCAGGCTGCGGTTGTCGGCATACTGCATTACCGGCAGGAACGATGGTGCCTTCAGCGTGAACAGCCAGCCCGGCTTGTCCTCGGCCTGTGCTGCTTCCCGTGCCGCCTGCAGGTCGTCGTCGGGAATGCCGGCCAGTTCGCCCTTATCCTCGATCAGCAGGGTCCAGGCATTGGTTGCATCCAGCACGTTATCCGAAAATTTCGAGCACAGCGACGACATCTGTTCCTGGATTTCCAGGAAACGTGCTTTCTGTTTGTCCGGCAGTTCGGCGCCGCCGAGGCGGAAGTCGCGCAACTCGTTGTCGATGATTTTTTTCCGCGCGGCGCTCAGTGATTCGTATTCCGCACCGTTGCGGATCGCCTTCACCTTGTTGAACAGGCCGATATTCTGCCCCAGCTCGGCGTAATACTGGGTAACCCTGGACAGGTTGGTGTTGTACACCTCGCGCAACTCGGGGCTGTTCATCACCGCATTCAGGTGGCCCACCTGGCCCCAGACGCGCGACAGCCGCTCGTTTGCATCCTCCAGCGGCTGCATAAAGTTGCTCCACGTCGGCATCGATTCGCTGGCCAGCAATTCCGCTACTAGTTCGCGATTTTCGTTCAACAGTTGTTCGACTGCCGGCGTGACATGTTCGGGTTTGACCTCCGCGAAGCGCGGCAGGCCGGTAAGGTCTAATAAAGGATTCATCACATCAGGAAAATTTAAGCGGATTTATAAACTATCTGGCCGTTGACCAGCGTGTAGCGCACCTTGCCACGCAATTCCATGCCGAGGAACGGTGTGTTCTTGCCTTGGCTTTTCAGTGCGGCGGGCTCGACCTTCCAGTATTGCTCCGGATCGAACACGCAAATGTCCGCAGCCTTGCCCACCGCCAGGTGGCCCGCATCCAGGCCAAGAATACGCGCCGGCTGCATGGTAACCCTGGCCAGCGTATCGGATAGTGTCAGACCACTCTGCTCCGCCCACTTCAGCACCAGCGGCAGCAACAGTTCGATACCGGTCGCACCCACTTCAGCTTCCGCAAACGGCAACTGCTTGGCGTCGTCGTCCACCGGCGAATGGTTTGACACCACGGCATCGATAGTACCGTCGAGCAGGCCGGCGCGTAACGCATCCCGGTCGCGCAAGCTGCGCAACGGCGGCGTCAGGTGGCATTGCGAATCGAAGAAGCCGATATCCATTTCCGACAGGTGGGTGTGGTTCATCGACACATCGCAGGTCAGTTGCAAACCTTCCTGTTTCGCAGCGCGCACCATGGCTACGCCCTCCGCGCTGGAAATGCGGCAGATGTGCAATTTGGCCCCGGTTTCGCGTGCCAGCCGCAACATGGTGGACAACGCGATGGTTTCCGCACATACCGGAATGGATGGCAATCCCAGGCGCGTCGCCACTTCGCCATCGTGCGCCACGCCATCGCGGGCCAGAAAACTGTCCTGCGGACGCAGCCACACGCTGTAGCCGAAGGTCGCGGCATACTGCATCGCGCGCATCAATACGCGGGTGTCGGTCAGCGGTGCATCGGCCTGGCTGAAAGCAATACATCCGGCATCCGTCAGCTCCGACATCTCGGTCAGTTCCGCGCCCTGCAGACCATGGGTCAGCGCACCGAGCGGATACAGGTGCGCCTGATTCAGCTGACGCGCGCGGTGCTTGAGCATTTCCACCAGCCCCGGCTCGTCCAGCGGCGGATCGGTATCCGGCGGACACGCCAGACTGGTAACCCCGCCCGCCACTGCCGCCTCCATCTCGGACTCCAGCGTGGCCTTGTATTCATAACCCGGTTCGCGCAGGCGCGCAGCCAGGTCGATCAGACCCGGCATCACAACCAGGCCCGCTGCATCGATCGTCCTGTTCGCGGTAAATCCGTCCGGTGCCGCCCCCAGGGCAACTACCCGGCCCGAGGCGATATATACATCCTGTTGTGCGTCCGTCCCGCTTTTCGGATCGACCAGGCGGCCATTCTTGATATGGATTTTCATGGTTATACCCCCGCCAGCATGCTCATCACCGCCATGCGTACCGCAATGCCGAAGGTTACCTGCGGCAGGATCACCGAGTGCGAGCCGTCGGCCACGCTGGAATCGATCTCCACGCCGCGGTTCATCGGCCCCGGATGCATTACGATGGCGTCCGGCTTGGCCAGCGCCAGCTTTTCCTGAGTCAGGCCGTAATTCTTGAAATACTCCTGAGCACTGGGCAACAGCGCGCCCTGCATGCGCTCATTCTGCAGGCGCAGCATCATCACCACATCCACGTCCTTCAAACCTTGTGCCATGTTGTGGTAGACGTGCACACCCAGCTTTTCGACTTCCGCCGGCAACAGCGTCTTGGGCGCGATCACCCGCAATTCCGGCACACCCAGCGTGGTCAGTGCATGGATCTGCGAGCGTGCCACGCGCGAATGCAGCACGTCGCCGACGATGGCGACGCGCAGGTTATGGAATTCCTTCTTGTAATGGCGGATGGCGTACATGTCGAGCAGCGCCTGGGTCGGATGCGCATGGCGCCCGTCGCCGGCGTTGATCACGTGAACGTTGGGCGCGACATGCCGGGCAATCAGGTGCGGCGCTCCGGACTGCGAATGGCGCACGATGAACATGTCGGCATGCATCGCGCACAGGTTGTCCACGGTGTCGAGCAGGGTCTCGCCCTTGCTGGTGC
>CAZMSI010000095.1:0-7256 GCA_964568895.1 uncultured Sideroxydans sp.
CGCCGAGGACCGTGTACAGGCCGGTCAATACGATTACCAGAATCGAGCCGATCCAGAAACTGTTCATGCCCATAAAGTTGATGTTCGGCAACAGCACGCTGAATACGATGCCGCCGGCGAATATTCCCACCGCAATTTTGGTCAGAATATACGCCACCAGTGATATGAACGACAGCACGATACGCGCGGTCGGCGAAAACCGCCGTTCGAGGAATTCCGGCATGGTGAACACCTTCGATCGCATATAAAAGGGCACCATAACCCATCCCAATACCAGAAGACACCATGCATGGAGTTCATAGTGCGCCATCGCAACGCCATCGGTCGCACCGGATCCGGCCAGCCTGCAGGATGTGTTGCGGCAGTGGATAAGCGGCCACGGCAAAGACTTTACCGAGTTTGCCGAAAAGAACTGTTTCCAGCTCAACGATACCCATCCGACCTGCGCCGTGCCGGAGTTGATGCGTCTGCTGATGGACGAGCACGGCCTGGGCTGGAATGAGGCATGGAATATTGTGCGCCGCACCATGGCCTATACCAACCACACCTTGCTGCCCGAGGCGCTGGAAAGATGGCCGGTCAGCATGTTCGGCGGGTTGATGCCGCGCCTGCTGGAGATCGTCTACGAAATCAATGCACGCTTTCTGGCCGAGGTGGCCCAGCATTGGCCGGGAGACGTTGCGCGGCAGCGGCGCATGTCGATTATCGAAGAGGGCGGTGAGCAGCAGGTGCGCATGGCTTACCTGGCCGTGGTGGCCAGCCACTCGGTCAACGGCGTAGCCGAACTGCATTCACGCCTGCTACAGCAGCACCTGTTCCACGACTTCTATGAAATCTGGCCGGGCAAGTTCAACAACAAGACCAACGGCGTTACCCCGCGTCGCTGGATCGCATGGAGCAATCCCGAATTGAGCGCGCTGGTTACGCAAACGATCGGCAAGGACTGGGTGTCCGATCTCGGCAAGTTAAGCAAGCTGGCACCGCGTGCCGACGATGCCGCTTTCCGTGCCAGGTGGCGTGAAATCAAGCGGGACAACAAGGCCAGGCTCGCGCAGATGGTGCAGAGCGATTGCGGAGTGTCCTTCGATACCCATGCGCTGTTCGACGTGCAGGTAAAGCGCATTCACGAATACAAGCGACAATTGCTCAATGTGCTGCATGTCATCCATCTGTACGACCGTATCAAGCGCGGAGATATTGCAGACTGGGTGCCGCGCTGCGTACTGATCGGCGGCAAGGCAGCGCCCGGCTATGCCATGGCCAAGCGCATCATCAAGCTGGTGAATGCGGTAGCCAAGGTAATCAATGAAGACTACGACACCAGCGGGTTGCTGAAACTGGCATTCCTGCCGAATTACCGCGTTTCGGCAATGGAAGTGATCTGTGCCGGCGCCGATCTGTCGGAACAGATTTCCACTGCCGGCAAGGAAGCATCAGGTACCGGCAATATGAAGTTCATGATGAATGGCGCGCTGACCATAGGCACGCTGGACGGCGCCAATATCGAAATTCGCGAGGAGGCCGGGGAAGAGAACTTCTTCCTGTTCGGGCTGACAGCCGAGGAAGTGGAGGTCATGCACGGCAACTACGATCCGGACGCCATCATTGCGGCGGACGAGGATTTGCAGCGCGTGATGAACCTGCTGGAGTGCGGGCATTTCAACCTGTTCGAGCCCGGCCTGTTCGATTCCATCATCCACGCCATCCGCAGCCCGCACGACCCGTGGCTGACTGCGGCGGATTTCCGCAGCTATGTCGATGCCCAGAAACGGGTTGCCGAGGCCTATCGAGACGAAGAACGCTGGACGCGCATGAGCATCCTCAACACCGCGACCAGCGGCAAGTTTTCCAGCGACCGCACCATCCTGGATTACAACCGTGACATCTGGAACTTGCCGCGGATAGCAGCAAAGCCGATACGCTGATTTTCGGCGGCAAGCAGTATCAGGGCAGTTTCTGCAGCATGCCGGCGATTTCCCGGATCGCGTCTTCGACTGCAACTTTGGCGCTGTCTATGGTTACTTCCGCTTTTTCAGGCGGCTCGTAGGGACTGTCTATACCGGTAAAATGGGGTAGTTTGCCGGAGCGGGCCTTTTTGTACAGGCCCTTCACATCACGCCCTTCGCATACTTCCAGGGAGGTGTTGACATACACCTCGATGAAATTTTCCGCACCGATCAGTTCGCGGGCCATTTCACGTTCGCTGCGGAACGGGGAAATGAATGAAGTCATTACCACCATGCCGGCATCCAGCATCAGTTTGGCGACTTCGGCAATGCGCCGGATGTTTTCCACGCGGTCTTCATCGGTAAAGCCCAGATCCTTGCTGATGCCCTGCCGGATATTGTCGCCGTCCATGATGAAGGTACGATAGCCATTATTATGGAGATAGACCTCGAGCGCATTGGCGACGGTCGACTTGCCCGAGCCGGAAAGCCCGGTGAACCAGATCACCTTGCCGGAATGTCCGTTCAGTCGCTCGCGTTCGTGCCGGGTGATGGACAGTGCCTGACGATGTACGTTCTGACCGCGGCGCAGGCTGTGGCGGATCAGGCCTGCAGCAACCGTGGCATGAGAATAGGGATCAATCAGGATAAAGCTGCCGAGGGCTTTTGAGCTGGTGAAGGCATCGAGCGCAACCGGTTTGCTGGTCGCCAGGTTGCATACGCAAATGTCGTTCAGCCCCAGATGCCGGGACGGCTTTTGTTCAAGGGTATTGACGTCAATCTGGTATTTGATCGAAGTAACGGTAACGGAGGTCGATTGCGACGCAAGCCGGAAGTCGTAGGAACGACCGGCCATGCCGCTTTCTTCGCCCATCCATATGACGACTGCCTCGAACTGATCCGTAATTTCGGGCGGCTGGTTGGACAGGCTGACGATGTCGCCGCGCGAGGCGTCGATTTCGCGATCCAGGGTAAGTGTGACGGACATTCCTTCCCGTGCTTCCGGCAAGTCGCCGTCCATGGTGACGATACGGCTGACTTTAGCGGTCTGGCCGGAATGTGCTATACGCACTTCGTCTCCCGGCTTGACGCGCCCTTCGGACAACGTACCCGCCATGCCACGAAAGTCAGCGTCCGGACGGTTAATCCACTGTACCGGGAAAACCAGCCTGTCGGATGGAGAGTGCCCGGTTTCCACGGTTTCCAGCCATGCCATCAGGGTAGGGCCGGCATACCATGGTGTTTTGCGGGAACGCTGGATGATATTGTCGCCATGTAACGCCGATACCGGGATGGCGGTGATTGATGCAAAGCCAAGCGATTGGGCGAATGATTCAAATGATTCGCGGATATTGTTGAACACGGTTTCGCTGTGATCGACCTGGTCGATCTTGTTGATCGCCAATGCCACATGCCGAATCCCCATCAGCGAAACCAGGTAGGAGTGGCGGCGGGTCTGGGTGAGAATGCCGTTGCGGGCATCGACCAGGATGATCGCAACATCCGCCGTCGAGGCGGCGGTGACCATGTTGCGGGTGTACTGTTCGTGACCGGGAGTATCGGCGACGATGAACCGACGGCGGTCGGTAGCAAAGAAGCGGTAAGCGACATCGATGGTGATGCCCTGTTCGCGCTCCGCAGACAGGCCATCGACCAGCAGCGCGAAATCAAGGTCGTCTCCCTGCGTTCCATGTTTGTGCGAATCCTGTTTCAGGGCCGCAACCTGGTCGTCGAACAACTGCATGGATTCCCATAGCATGCGGCCGATCAGGGTGCTCTTGCCATCGTCGACGCTGCCGCAAGTGATGAAACGCAACAGCCCGGTATTCTGCTGTTGCTCAAGGTAGGTTTCCATGGCGGCCTGCGCCTGCTCCGCCGGAAGGTGGGGGGTAGGAGTGGTGTGCGGCATCAGAAATAGCCCTCCTGCTTTTTGCGCTCCATGGAGCCGGACGAATCTGTATCGATGGCGCGGCCCTGTCGTTCCGACATGCGCGAATTCAGCAGCTCCAGGATGATTTGCGGCAGCGTTTCCGCATCGGAATCGATGGCGCCGCTCAGCGGGTAGCAGCCCAGGGTGCGGAAGCGCACCTTGCGGCGCTGGATTTTCTCTCCCGGCAGCAGGCGCATGCGCTCGTCGTCAATCATCAGGGTCATGCCGTCACGAACCACCACAGGCCGCTCCCTGGCGAAATAAAGCGGCACGATGGGAATGTTCTCGCGATAGATGTATTGCCAGACATCGAGTTCGGTCCAGTTGGAGAGCGGAAAAACGCGGATGCTTTCTCCTTTGCGCTTGCTGGCGTTATAGAGGTTCCACAGTTCCGGCCGCTGGTTCTTCGGGTTCCAGTGGTGCGTTTCGGTACGGAACGAAAAAATACGTTCCTTGGCACGGGATTTTTCCTCATCCCGACGCGCACCTCCGAACACCAGGTCGAACTGGTATTTATCCAATGCCTGTTTCAAGCCTTCGGTCTTGGTGATATCGGTATGCAGTCTGGAGCCGTGGTCGAACGGGTTGATGTCCTTGTCGATGGCCTCGGGGTTGATGTGGATCAGCAAGTCCATGCTGCTCGAACTGGCCATGTAGTCGCGGAACAAATACATCTCGCGGAATTTCCAGCGCGTATCCACATGCAGCAGGGGAAAGGGCGGTGTTGCCGGGAAGAACGCCTTGCGCGCCAGATGCAGCATTACCGAACTGTCTTTGCCGATGGAATAGAGCATCGCCGGGTTTTCGGCCTGGGCCAGCGCTTCACGCAGGATGAAAATGCTTTCCGCTTCGAGGCGGTCGAGGTGGCTCATTTCGCCGGCGGCGAGGTCCGGCTTCGGGCGCGGCGAGGCTTGCTGCTTGCCCAGATCCAGTACCGGCGGGTAGGATAGGAGAGATATAGCGACATCGGCCTGTGGCGGCACGGCACGGCACGGCACAACCAGCTTGCCGTGCGGGTACACAGCGACAGGTTTGCCCAAGTGTGCCTGTAATTTACCCAGAGCCTCGCCGATATTGCCCGGAGTAACAGACTTGCTGCCCAGCGGTATCCAGTAGTGCGCGCCACGGGCATCATTGGTGTAGAGGCATTGCTGCCCGTCAGGCAGCTCGGTCAGTTGGGCAAACAGTACCAGCCAGCGTTTGCGCCTCGCTTCGCCGATTTCCCATTGCAGGATAGTCGAAGTCGGCGGCTGTCCGGATTCATCGCGCAGGCTTTCCATTTCCAGCGCCGGAGGCAGAATGCCCAGTTCGCGCAATTTCCGCTCAGCGGTACGCTTGGTCTCGGCCTGGCCCAGTCCCTTGAGATGCTGGAAAGCCGATTCGGTATCCCAGATGCGGGGGGCATCAAGACCAAAAATATTCAATGAAGACATGGCTCGCCTTGTCGCAATTTGTTATAAAACGCACTTTTTGAAAATACAACCCTTATTTAAGCCTGAATAACAGCGCTACACTACCATTATTTACAAACTGCGACAAGCGGGGCCGGAAAGAAATTTATGGCTATAATTCAGTGCTGCTTTATTGCCATAAACTATGAAAATTGCTACCTGGAACGTCAATTCACTCAAGGTACGCCTGCCGCATGTACTGGACTGGCTTGCCGTCAATCAGCCGGACGCGCTGTGCCTGCAGGAAACCAAAACGGAGGATGCGAATTTTCCGGCAGAAGAATTGCTGCAAGCCGGCTACCAGGCAGTGTTCAGTGGCCAGAAGACCTACAATGGAGTGGCCATACTCAGCAAGGTCGAAGCGCAGGACGTGGTGATGGGCATACCCGGTTACAACGATGAACAAAAGCGCGTGATTGCCGCAACCATAGACGGTGTACGCGTAGTGTGCGTTTACATTCCAAATGGGCAAAGCGTGGATTCAGACAAATACCAGTACAAACTATCCTGGCTGGCAGCGCTGCAGGCATGGCTCAGGGAAGAACTGGCCCGCTATCCGAAACTGGCATTGCTGGGCGATTACAACATTGCACCGGAAGACCGCGATGTCTATGACCCGCAGGCCTGGCAGGGTAACGTGCTGGTCAGCGAACCGGAGCGCGCCGCATTCCAGGGGTTGCAGCAATTGGGGTTGCGCGACAGCTTCCGGCTGTTCGAACAGCCGGAGAAAACCTATTCCTGGTGGGATTACCGCATGATGGCATTCCGCCGCAACATGGGGCTGCGCATCGACCATATCCTGATCAGTCAGACGCTGGAATGCACTTCGTGCACCATAGACAAGGCGCCGCGCAAGCTGGAGCGTCCATCCGACCATACGCCGGTGGTGGCGGAGGTGGCAGCATGAAAAAGCTCGGGCTATTTCTGTTGCTGCTTGCCCAGCAGGCGTTTGGCGGAACCTTGCCGCGCCCTGACCATGTGGTGATCGTGATCGAGGAGAACAAGGCATTCAGCCAGATCATCGGCAACCGCGACGCACCCTACATCAATGCACTGGCCAGGCGCGGTATGCTGTTCACCCACTCATATGGGGTAGCCCATCCCAGCCAGCCGAACTATCTCGCCCTGTTCACCGGCAGTACCTACGACATTAGCAGCGACGTCTGCCCGCTGGAATTATCGGGCGACAATCTGATGGATAGCCTGCAAAAGCGCGGTTTGAGTTTTGCAATCTACTCAGAATCGCTGCCTGCGGCGGGTGCGGAAGATTGCATCTATGGCGGATACCGGCGCAAACACAACCCGGTGGCAGACTGGAAAGAGCTGGCTGCCGCCAACCTGCCGCTCAGCGCCTTCCCGCGGGAATTTTCCAGGCTGCCGACCGTGTCGTGGGTGGTGCCGGACCAGCGCAACGATATGCACGACGGCAGCATTGCGCAGGGCGATGCCTGGCTCAGGCAGAACCTGGATGCCTATGCGAACTGGGCGGTTAAACACAACAGCCTGCTGATTATTACCTGGGATGAGGACAACGGTTCGGCGGGTAATCGCGTTGCCACCATCTTCGTCGGGGAAATGGTCAGGCATGGCAGCAGCCCGCAGCACATCGACCACTATGGTGTTTTGCGCACGATTGAAGAAATGTACGGCTTGCCGCTGCTGAACAAAAGTGCTACAGCACAGGTGGCAAAAGGTGTGTGGAAAACACCGCACTGAATCAGGGAGTGCCTCTCCAGTTCCTGGGCTGATTTAATTAAGTTGAGTCTGAATTTTCCCCTGGCCATCACTTAACCTGATTATGGCTATAATTCAGCAGTATTTATTTTGTGGGCCTGTGGCACTGTCGGCCTCCGGCCCTGCGCATATTGGAATAAAAAGGAGAGATCGGATGGTCCTGGGCTGGTTTGACGCAAGCGAAGCGAAGAAATT
>CAZMSI010000096.1:0-3507 GCA_964568895.1 uncultured Sideroxydans sp.
GCTGCCTTGCTGACATTGCGTGATGGCAGGCAACTGCATGGCGATGTTGCGCGAAGCAGTCTGGTGACGCCATATCTTACCGTGCTGAATGTGTCGTTGCCGCAACGGCAGCGGATGCGCAGTCTGACCATACTGCCGGATAGCCTGGCCACAGATTCATTCCGGCAATTGCGGGTGTGGCTGAAATGGGGCGATCAGGTGGCGCAGTAGCCGGGCGGAGTGAGTACGGTGGGTGCGGCTGACGGCAAGGTTTCCGGGTAGTCCTTGCTGTAATGCAGGCCACGACTTTCATGCCGGGCCAGCGCGCTCTGCACGATGAGATCGGCGGAGAGCACCAGATTGCGCAATTCCAGCAGGTCGGCGGTGACGTGGAAGTTCGCATAGTATTCCTGGATTTCTTCATGCAGCAGCTGGATGCGATGCTGCGCGCGCTGCAGGCGCTTGCTGGTGCGCACGATGCCGACATAGTCCCACATGAAGCGACGCAGTTCTTCCCAGTTGTGCGAAATGATGATCTGTTCGTCGGCATCGGTGACGCGGCTCTCATCCCATTGCGGCAGCACCATGGTTTTGCCGGCCGGCCGCTCGAGGATATCGTGCGCAGCATTGTCGGCGAATACCAGGCATTCCAGCAGCGAATTGCTGGCCAGGCGGTTGGCGCCGTGCAGGCCGGTGTAGGCGGTTTCGCCGATGGCATACAGGTTGCCCACATCGGTACGGCCGTGCAGGTCGGTGACGATGCCACCGCAGGTGTAGTGTGCGGCCGGTACTACCGGGATCGGCTGACGTGCCATGTCGATGCCCAACCCCATGCAGTATGCATAAATCGTCGGAAAGTGCTCCCTGAGAAAAGACTCCGGCTTGTGGGTGATGTCGAGATAGACGCAATCCAGGCCGCGTTTTTTCATCTCGAAGTCGATGGCGCGCGCCACGATATCGCGCGGAGCAAGCTCGGCGCGCTGGTCGTGCCAGGGCATGAAACGGGAACCGTCCGGCAGCTTGAGGATGCCGCCTTCGCCGCGTACCGCCTCGGAGATCAGGAACGATTTGGCATGCGGGTGGTACAGACAGGTCGGATGGAACTGGATGAATTCCATGTTGGCCACCCGGCATCCGGCGCGCCAGCCCATGGCGATGCCGTCACCAGTGGAAGTGTCAGGGTTGGTGGTGTACAGGTAGACCTTGCAGGCGCCCCCCGTGGCCAGGATGATGTTGTCGGCGGCAATGGTGACGATTTCGCCGCTCGCGCCGTTCAGGGCATAGGCGCCGTGGCAGCGCTTGTCCGGCAGCCCGAGTTTGTTGCCGGTGATCAGGTCGATGGCGATGTGGTGTTCCAGTAAGGTGATGTTGGGATGAGCCACCGCTTTCGCGGCGATGGTTTCCTGTACTGCCATACCGGTGGCATCCGCGGCATGAATGATGCGCCGGTGGCTATGTCCGCCTTCGCGCGTCAGGTGATAGCCATTGCCGTTTTCGGCATTGTGGGTGAAGGGTACGCCCTGGGCGATCAGCCAGTCGATGGCCTGCCTGCTGTGTTCGACGACGTGGCGGGTGGTGGCAGGGTCGCATAACCCGGCACCGGCGGTGAGCGTATCCTGGATGTGGGAATCTATTGAGTCGGTGCTGTCCAGCACTGCCGCAATACCGCCCTGTGCCCGGCTGCTGGCCCCCTCCAGCAGGGTTTTTTTGGTGATGACGGCGACCTTTTTGTGGTCGGCAAGCTTCAGGGCTGCCGCCAGTCCGGCCAGGCCGCTGCCGATAATCAGGACGTCGAATTGCAACACTGTGTTGGTCATTTTGTTGGTTGGTGTGGCGGAACTATAGCAAAAACCCGCTTAACCGTTGCCTTTGACAATAAATAACCATTTATGCAGGAGTGAACTAATTCGATATTGCTTTGTCCATCCCGGCAAGGTTGGCGTAAATGGCTGACGCCTGTGCCCTCAGCGGTTATACTAGCGCGCCGTCGCAGAAGCGGCCGGGACGACAACTAGGATAACGGGAAATGGGAGACAGGGAAGTCGATCAACAACTGGTCGAGCGTGCGCAGCGAGGTGACAAGCATGCGTTCGAATTGTTGATCGCCAAGTATCAGCGGCGGCTGGCCAGGTTGATTTCGCGCTTTGTACGCGATTCGGCCGAGGTGGAGGATGTAACGCAGGAAGCGTTCATCAAGGCTTATCGCGCCCTGCCGGCGTTCCGCGGCGAGAGCGCGTTCTACACCTGGCTGTACCGGATTGGCATCAATACCGCGAAAAACTACCTGCTGGCACTGGGTCGGCGGGCGCCGACCACAACCGCATTCGACGCGGAAGAGGCCGAAGGTTTCGAGGATGCCGGGCTGCTACAGGAAGTCAGCACGCCTGAAAACGAATTGATGAGCAAGCAGGTGATTGAAGTGGTAAACACCTCCTTGCAGCAGTTGCCGGACGATTTGCGCACGGCCCTGACGTTGCGCGAAATCGAAGGGTTGAGTTATGAAGAAATTGCAACGGTGATGAATTGTCCGGTCGGCACCGTACGCTCGAGGATTTTCCGGGCACGCGAGGCAGTTGCAGCCAATTTGCGCCCGTTGCTGGGCACCAGTAAAGACCAGAGGTGGTAGACATGAAAGAGCATATTTCAGCCCTGATGGACGGCGAGTTGTTCGACGATGAAGCGGACGCACTGTTGGATAAGTTGAAACGCGACCCCGCCGGGCATGAAGAGTGGTTGCAATACCACCTGGTCAGCGACATATTGCGCCAGCCGGATCATGTCCATGCCGACATCAGCAGTGCCATGCATGAGCGCCTCAGGGCCGAGCCCACCATACTTGCCCCGCGCAGCCGTGCCGCCCAGAAAGTACGCTGGTTCGCGCTGTCCGCAGCCGCATCGGTACTGGCGCTGGCGGTTGTGGGCTGGCTTTCGGTGCAGGTTGCTCCCGGGGTGGTGGCGGCCCCGCAGATTGCCATGCAGCAGCCGGACAATAACAGCAATGTGCGCCCCGCCAGCGTCAATATGGACGATTATCTGATGGCGCACCAGGAATATTCTCCGAGTGCCAGCGTGGAGGGCATGACCCCTTACATTCGCACCGTGGCCAGCGAGCAGGGGAGCCGATAGCAATGAAATTATGGTGGGCGCTGCCCCTGATGTTGCTGTGCGGGGCAGAATCGGCGATTGCCGGAGACATGAACCAGGTCAGCCTGAACTGGCTCAAGACCATTTCTTTTGCAGCACACCAGACCGACTATAGCGGAACCTTTATCTACCAGCACGGCAGTCATGTCGAAACCTCGCGCATTACCCATGTTGTGGATCAGGACGGCGAGCATGAAAAGCTGGAAAGCCTGGACGGGCCGCATCGTGAAATCATCCGCGATAACGACCAGGTATGGTGTGTCCTGGATGATCACAAGACGGTGTTGCTGGGGCATCGGCACAGAGATCGCTCTTTCCCCGCATTGCTGCCGGAGCAACTCAGTGCACTTAACGAGAATTACCTGATTCGCACCGGGCGCGAAG
>CAZMSI010000096.1:3517-7235 GCA_964568895.1 uncultured Sideroxydans sp.
GGCGGCGAGACCGCGGCGCTGACCGGCGACGTCGGAGCGAAGGGCGCGTTGCCGGATTCAATGCCCAGACCATACTGTTTCGGCCCAAGGACAACCTGCGCTATGCACACAAGCTGTGGGCTCACACCGGTTCCGGCCTGTTGCTCAAGGCTGCCGTGCTGAATGCGCGCAATCAGGTGGTCGAACAGTACGCCTTTACCGAGTTGAACATCGGCGGGAAGATCAAGCCTGACTGGACGGTACCGAACAAGGACACGGCGGCCTTGTTGGAACCCCAACAGCTCAAGGCGGACGAACGGATTGCATCCAGTGGCTGGCGGGTGGATGCCCTGCCACGGGGGTTTCAGAAAATAATGGAAGTTCGTCGGCCGATGCATGGCAGGAAGGCGCCGGTGCTGCATATGGTGTTTTCCGACGGCCTTGCCGGTATTTCGGTGTTCATCGAAAATATGCCTAGTGATTCGGACGATGTTGGTCCGAACTTGTCGAGCCAGGGCGCGATCCAGGTTTACCGCAAAGAGGTCGACGACCATCTGGTGACGGTGGTCGGCGAGGTGCCGCCGCGCACCGTGATGCAGGTCGCCGATTCCGTACGCTACGCAGGGGACTGAGGTGCTGGAGGCTCGTGCGATCGTGGTTCAGCTGGAAGGCCCGGAGGCCATCGTCGAGGCCCGGCAAAGCGGTGGCTGCGGCCATTGCGACGATGCGAAGGGCTGTGGCGCCGGCAAGCTTTCGCAATTGTTCTGTACGCAGCCGAGGCGCTTTCGCGTGCGCAATGGGATCAATGCCCGCATCGGAGAGGAAGTGGAAGTTTCCATGGCGGATGGCGTACTGTTGCGCAGTGCATTGACCATGTATTTCCTGCCATTGCTGCTGGCCCTTGCCGGCGGCATGCTGGGAACGCACTGGGCGTTCGATTATGCCAGTGGTGATGCCTATGCCGCCGTCGGTGCGGCATTGGGTCTGACAGCCGGTTTCCTGCTGGTCAGGCTGTCCAGGTTGCGGCTTTTGTCCAGTTCTGCCGCGCCGGTCATCAAGCGTTGCAGTTAAGCTGTCTGCGCGCTGTTGTTTTTCTGCTCAAACGAGGGTTTATAAAGATGCTGAAAAAATTGTTCGCATTTGTCTTGGTCGTTTTCATCTCGCAAACTGCCCTGGCTGCCGACTATCCCGATTTTACCGGTCTGGTCGCGAAAGAGGGTCCGGCGGTGGTCAATATCAGTACCACCCAGATCATTCATAACAGCCAGGCGTTCGGAATGCCCCCGGGCATGGACCCGAACGATCCGTTCTATGACTTCTTCCGTCGTTTTGCGCCGCAGATTCCCCGGGACCAGGAAGAGCGCTCCCTTGGCTCTGGGTTCATCATCAGCTCGGATGGCTACATCCTGACCAATGCCCATGTGGTGGACGACGCGGACACCGTCACGGTGCGCCTGACCGACAAGCGTGAATTCAAGGCCAAGGTGATCGGTGCGGACAAACGTGCTGATGTGGCCTTGATCAAAATCAAGGCGCATGATCTACCCAAGGTGGTTCTGGGCGATCCGTCCAAGCTCAAGGTGGGCGAATGGGTGGTGGCGATCGGTTCCCCGTTCGGTTTTGACAACAGCGTGACTGCGGGCATCGTCAGCGCCAAGGGGCGCTCGCTACCGGGAGAAAACTACGTGCCGTTCATCCAGACCGATGCAGCAGTCAATCCAGGCAATTCCGGCGGCCCGCTGTTCAACATGAACGGCGAAGTGGTCGGCATCAATTCGCAGATATACACCCGCTCCGGCGGTTACATGGGGCTGTCGTTCTCCATTCCCATCGATGTGGCGATGAACGTGGCCGACCAGTTGCGCACTACCGGCAAGGTGACGCGCGGCCGTATGGGCGTGACCATCCAGGAAGTGACGCGCGACCTGGCGGATTCCTTCGGTTTGAGCAAACCGACGGGTGCGCTGGTCAGCAACGTGGAAAAGGGTGGCCCGGCGGACAAGGCGGGCATCCAGGTCAGCGACGTGATCCTCAAGTTCGACGGCAAGACCGTCAACTCTTCATCCGACCTGCCGCGTATCGTTGCGGCGACCAAGCCGGGCAGCACAGTGACCGTGGAGTTGTGGCGCAAGGGCGCCAGCAAGGACATAACCCTGGTGGTTGGCGAACTGCCCGCCGACAATAGCGGGCAGGCGCAGAACGGCGGGCATGGCAGCAATGCTTCGGGCGCAAGCGTGACGCGCATGGGGCTGCAACTGGATGAACTGAACCGCAACCAGAAGGATCAGCTGAACATTTCCCATGGGCTGGTGGTAGTCGAGGCGAGGGGAGCCGCTGCCCGTGCCGGTCTGCATCGCGGAGACGTGATACTCGCCATCGGAAATATCAATGTACGATCGGTACGGCAGTTTAACGGGATATTGAAGCGTATACCCAAGGGACGCAATGTCGCGCTGCTGGTGCGCCGCGGCGACAACGCTTCCTACGTGGCTATCAAGCTCGACGAGAAACAGCAGTAAAGTTACCGCCGGCGACAGCGTGTCCCGCCAAAATCGGCTAGAATTCGTGCCTTTCATCCCATTGGCATTTACGGATTCCGGCCGAGGCTGGCGGGATTCGTTTGTAATCAGAAAGCTTATGCAACATATCCGCAATTTTTCCATCATCGCGCATATCGATCATGGCAAGTCCACGCTGGCCGACCGCATCATCCACTTGTGCGGCGGGCTGTCCGACCGCGAAATGGAAGCGCAGGTGCTGGATTCAATGTCGCTGGAGCGTGAGCGTGGCATCACCATCAAGGCGCAGACCGCAGCGCTTAGCTATAAGGCGCGCGACGGACAGGTGTACAACCTGAACCTGATCGATACGCCGGGACACGTGGATTTCTCCTACGAGGTAAGCCGTTCGCTGTCAGCCTGCGAGGGTGCGCTGCTGGTGGTCGATGCATCGCAGGGGGTGGAGGCGCAGACCGTGGCCAACTGCTACACCGCGATAGACCTCGGCGTGGAAGTGGTGCCGGTGCTGAACAAGATCGACCTGCCGTCGGCCAACCCGGACAATGCCATCGCCGAGATCGAGGACGTGATCGGCATTGACGCACACGATGCGGTGCGCTGCTCGGCCAAGACCGGCGAGGGCGTGCAGGACGTGCTGGAAGCGATGATTGCCAGGGTGCCGCCGCCCAAGGGCGATGCAGATGCCCCCCTGCAGGCGTTGATCATTGATTCCTGGTTCGATAATTATGTCGGCGTGGTGATGCTGGTGCGCATCGTCAACGGCACGCTGTGTCCCAAGAACAAGATCCGCCTGATGGCTACCGGCGCGCAATTCCTGGCTGAGCATATCGGCGTATTCACGCCCAAGTCGATGAAACTCGACAGGCTGAGCGCAGGGCAAGTCGGTTTTATTATTGCCGGCATCAAGGAACTGGCTGCAGCCAAGGTTGGCGACACTGTCACACTGGCGGACAAGCCGGCCGCCGCGCCGCTGCCGGGTTTCAAGGAGGTGCAGCCGCAGGTATTCGCCGGGCTGTTTCCGGTCGAGGCGAACCAGTACGAGGCGTTGCGCGACTCACTCGAGAAACTCAAGCTGAACGACGCGTCGCTGCAATACGAGCCGGAAGTATCGCAGGCGCTGGGATTCGGCTTCCGCTGCGGTTTTCTTGGGTTGCTGCACATGGAGATCGTGCAGGAGCGGCTGGAGCGCGAGTTCGATATGGACCTGATCACTACTGCGC
>CAZMSI010000097.1:0-7183 GCA_964568895.1 uncultured Sideroxydans sp.
GCGTTGAACTGATGGAGATGGACCGGTATCTGCAATTCGTGATGAAGAAGACCTCCAGTGCAAACGGCCTGTTTACCATGAATTTTCATGTCGAGCAGTATATATGGTGGAAACAACGGGGGGTCGATCTGCTCAAGCTGCGGTTCGATCGCATTTATTTCATACGGCGAAAGGACAGGATTGCCCAAGCGCTTTCGCTGGTCAAGGCAAAATACACGAACCAATGGTCTTCCAATGTAACACCATCCAGGATTGTCGATGTGGAGCAGATTAAAAATTCAGTTATTCTCCATGCTCTGCATGCACTCAGTCTGGAGGAAGAATATTTCAAGGACAATCTGGCGCTGCAAGTTCGTCGCAACTACTACTACGAGGATTTCCTGCAAGGGGATGAATGTTTCAGGGAAGTGCTCGCGGATTGTGGCGTAACCCTCGAAGACGACTTTGTGTTTACCTGTGACAGGGAGATTCAGCGCAACGACAGAGATGTCGCCAGAATTGCGGAACTGAAATCTTATCTGGGGTGTGACGGCGATGACGGCTGGCGGCCTGCAAGCCAGCAGGCGGGCTGAAAGCAGGAAGGTCGCGATGGAAATGAAGAAGATCAATTCCGGCAAGCTGCGCGCCATCGGTTACGATGCATCCGCCCGCCTGCTGCAGGTACAGCTCGACGACGGCAGCACGCTGCAGTACAGCGGCGTAGGCGAGGAAGCCTGGCGCCGACTCAGTAGCTCGGGTTCGGCCTGGAGCTACTACCGCGACAACATCGAGGAAGAGTTCACGGCGAAGCGCGTTTCCTCCGCCAGCGCCCCGGCAGGGAAGAACCCGCTCGACGACTTGTTCGGTAAGTCCTGAGTTACCCATTGCCTCTTCCCGCCGCAAAAATTTCCCGCATGAAAATCTGGCGCAGGCGCGCAGTCGAGCTGCTGCTATTCGTGGTATTGATCGCCGGCATCCGTGCCTGGCAGCAGCGCGATATGCCAAGCGGCGTGGCGCCGCCGTTATCCGGCATGCAGCTCGACGGCAGTACCTACACCTTGCCCGTCAGGCCGGCGCAACCCGTGCTGGTGCATTTCTGGGCAACCTGGTGTGCGATCTGCCGGGTCGATCAGGATTCCATCGCTGCTATTGCACGGGATCATCCGAATACCATCACCGTGGCGATGCAAAGCGGCAGCGCCGCAGAAGTGGCCCAACATCTCGCCGCGCAGGGTTTGCACTTTCCCGTGGTGAACGATGCCGATGGGCGGCTTTCCGCCGCGTGGGGCGTGCATGCGGTGCCCGCCAGTTTCATCATCGGCACGGATGGGCGGATACGCTTCGTTGAGGTTGGCTACACCACCGGCCCGGGTTTACGGCTGCGGCTGTGGCTGGCAGGGATGTCGGGTTAGCGGCACACTGCTCACGCAGCGACCCCGAACCAGAACTGGGTGTTCTTGCCGAGGAATTCGTCGTGGCGCATATAGTGGGTGCCGTCGCAGGAGAAGGTCAGGCTGATCATGCCATTGAAGAGGTTGATGGAAGCGATGCGCAAATAGATGTTCTCGTCTGCCATGCGCATGGCGTGCAGGGTTTCCAGTATGCGGGCGATTTCGTGCTGGGGTATCGCGGCATCGGAGGGATAGGGCCGGGACGGGTAGGCCAGGCAGATATCCGGATCGTTCAGGGCTTCATCATCCAGGATACGGTAGCGGAACGGATCGTCCCGCGTCCAGATCGTTGCCTGGCCGCTCGAGAAATGAATCATGCACTGGAATACGCCCCGATCGGCCATCAATTCTTCCAGGATCGACAGCGCCTGCTCAAGATGGTTGTCCATCAGGCTTTCAACACGGCATTGGCTCATCACGGATTCGCGAATCACCGGGTCTCCCTTCACTTGCCGCCAGCTTGATGGCTCCTGGTATTGTTCCGCGGTCACGGGCAGGTTGCGCAGGTCGAAATCGGCGCCGAGGTATCCCAGCAGGCGGGAATCTGCGCTTACGGCCTGAAGGGCGGTGAGAGAGGGCCGGTGACTCGCGAGGCTGATATATGCATCCGACAGCAGGAATCCCCAACTCGGGACGGGCTCCTTCATGTAGGGCCGCTGGGAGCGGTCGCGCCCGAAGTGCCCGGGCACCAGCCCGGATTTACCCACGTTGTCGCAGATCTGCACGCTGTCCGTACCGACGCAGTAGAGGTAGGTGCAGTGCGGGATGCCTGTGAAGCCATCCAGAAGCAGCTTGTTCAACTGTTCGCGATCATTCCAGGCGGGGGTGCATTTGTCGGCCAGCCATGCAAGCGGCTCTCGCAGAATGCGCGCGAGTTGTTCGCGTTGCAGATAGATACTGTCTTTCCAAGATTGCTGCATGATGCCTCTCCTTGCCGTGACAGGCAGATTATGCGCATCACGTTAAGTCATGATGACATGACTGTAGTCGGGTTGTTCAATATTTATGATGCGGAAACCCCCGGCGGATTTCCGGATAGCGTCGCGCATTGCCGAGCACTGGCAATTGACCATGAGTCTGGCAGAGTTGTTCCGTTACGAAACCGGTTTTCAGGCCCTTCCTGCGGGTCCGGATGACAGAGGGGTGAAACCCGCATAAATTCAGGATTCAGCCCTCAAGCACAATACGCTGCTGCAGCGCATCAGGTTTCGTTGAGCAACGATTCCGGATACGGTGCGCTGGGGACATGAAAGGGAACCGGGCCATCCAGTTCGCCGTGCAGGAACTGCTTGACCAGGGGGTCTTGCGAATCGATCATCTCATGCACTTCGCCTTCGGCAGCAACGACCCCGTTGTGGATGAAGTAGATGTAATCGACCACCTTGAGCGATTCGGCCAGGTCGTAGGTCACCACGACGGAGGATACGCCGAGGGCATCGTTCAGCTTGCGGATCAGGTTGGCGATGGTGCTGAGCGAGATCGGGTCGAGGCCGGCAAAAGGCTCGTCGTAGATGATCAGCGCAGGGTCGGTGACGGTGGCCCGCGCCAGCGCTACGCGGCGTTCCATGCCGCCGGAAAGTTCGCTCGGCATCAGTTCCTGGGTTCCGTGCAGACCGACGGCGCGCAATTTCATCATTATCAGGTCACTGATAATTTCTTCCGGCAGGTCGGTGTTCTCCCGCAACGGGAAGGCCATGTTCTCGTAAACCGTCAGGTCGGTGAACAGGCCGCTGACCTGGAACATCATGCCCATCTTCAGGCGTAGCTCGTACAGTTCGCGGTTGCTGAGTTCGTGCAGCACTTTGCCCATGAATTTTACGCTGCCTTGCGACGGGTGCAGCTGGCCGGTGAAATGGCGCAGCAAGGTGGATTTGCCGCTGCCGCTGGCACCCATGATCCCGATTACCTTGTTGCGCGGGATGGTGAGGTTGACGCCCTTCAGCACTTCGCGCATGCCGTAGGAATGATGCAGGTCGTTGACTTCAAGCAGGTTGTCCATAATTCGATACAATGGTTGGGCGTCCGGGGGGACATTTTTACATGACGGGGGCGGTAATTAAAAGGGGTAACCGGGCAGCAGCGCAGTTGGAAGCCGAAAATCCCGGCGTCCATATGTTTTCACGCGTACCATGAGCACAGTTGCAGCGCATCAAGGAAGCATTCAGGAAGTCGGTCGGATCCACTTTGTGGAAGGAGCGAAAAATGATCAAGAAATGGTTTCTGAAAGTTGCCGCTTTGTTCCTGCTGGTTATTCCCGGGCTTGGTCTTGCCCAGGTTCCCGTTATGCAGCCCCCCGTTGAGGCAGACGCACAAAGCCTGCTCTCCGCCTTTGTCTCCTATACCGACCTGCGCATGAGCAGCGTGCGGCAGAGCGTGGAAATCCTGGCCGCGACGAGTGAGGCAAAATCGGGAAAATGGAAGAAGATGAAGCCGCTGTTGCGCGGATATGAAAAATCGGATGGTGGCCTCGTCGTCTGGTTCGTCCGTCCCGACGGAAGCTATTACACCGTGGACAGAGGGCTGATGAATGTTAGGCTCAGCGACCGGGCCTATTTCCCGGGCCTGATGTCGGGCGAGGAAGTCATGGGGGCGCTGGTGGTCAGCAAAAGCACCGGGAAACGTTCCGCAGTGATCGCGGTTCCGGTGAAGAGGGGCGGCAAGGTAATCGGTGCGATCGGCGTGTCGCTGTTTCTCGAAAAGCTTGCCGATCAGGTGGATTCCGCCCTGGCGCTGCGGCCGGATGTCGCGTTTTTCGCGCTGGCGCCGGACGGGCTGACCACGCTGCACAAAATCACCAGGCGCGAGTTTCTGGATCCGCGGGACCTGGGAAGCCCAACGCTGAAAAAAGCCGCGAACGAGATACTGTCAAATTCTGCCGGGGAAACCAGCTACGAGTTCGACAATGCCACCAAGACGGCTATCTACCGGACGTCCCCGCTGACGCAGTGGAAGTTTGCAATAACCTTCAGCAGGGCCCAGCCGAAATAGTCCACGCCATGACGAACGCTATCGATTACGAAGTCATGCTGGCTATTGCTATCGAAGAGGCGCGGCTTGGCCTGTCCGAAGGCGGCATACCCATCGGAGCGGCGCTTTTCCGCGAGGATGGCACGCTGCTCGGGCGGGGGCATAATCGGCGGGTGCAGGAAAACGACCCATCCGTGCACGCCGAAACGGATGCTTTCCGCAAGGCAGGGCGACAGCGCAGCTATCGCGACACGATCATGGTCACGACACTTGCGCCGTGCTGGTATTGCAGTGGGCTGGTTATCCAGTTCGGTATCGGGACGGTGGTTGCCGGGGAATCCCATTCCTTCGATGGCGGGATCGATTGGCTGCGCGAACGCGGCGTCAAGGTCGTCGACCTCAACTCGAGCGAATGCATGCGGATGCTCGCCGAGTACATCGAATCGCACCAGGATGTGTGGCACGAAGACATAGGCGAAATATGACCCGGCTAAGGAGAAAATCATGAATACGGACCCGATGGTGGAATTCAAGAATAAACAACGGGAAACCTGGACGCTGGGCAACTTCGGCGACATGGCCGTGTTCACCACGCCCGTGGCCGGGCACCTGGCGCGCTTTGCCAGGGTGGGCGGCGGTCAGACGGTGCTGGATGTGGGCACCGGGACCGGCGTGGTGGCGATCACGGCGCGGCGCATCGGTGCGAAAGTGACCGCGCTTGATCTGACGCCGGCCTTGCTGGAGCAGGCGAAACATAGTGCCGCGGTGGCTGGGCATGACGACATTGCGTGGCATGAGGGCGATGTCGAGGCGCTGCCGTTCCCCGATGCATCTTTCGACGTGGTGCTGAGCCAGTTCGGCCACATGTTTGCGCCGCGGCCCGAGGTGGCAGTGGCAGAGATGCTGCGCGTGCTGAAGCCCGGCGGCACCATCGCCTTTGCCTCATGGCCGGGCGAGCAGTTGATTGGCCGCCAGTTTGCGCTGATCGCGAAATACGTTCCGCCGCCGCAGGGCGTGCCGTCGCCGGTACTGTGGGGAGATGTCGGCGTGGTGAAGCAGCGGCTGGGCGATGCGGTGCAAGGCTTCCACATGGAGCGCGGCATCATGGCCATTCCGGCACTGACCCCGATGCACCTGCGTCTGTTCCAGGAAGCGAAGGCAGGACCTTTCATCCGCGCGGTGCAGGTGCTGCAGGCGGAGCCGGCAAGACTGCAGGCATGGCGCGATGAGATGGACGAGGTGCTGGGCGAATACCTGCACGACAACGTTGTCCGCCACGAATACCTGCTGACGCGGGCGATCAAGCTCTGACCATGGACAACGATGAAACGCGGTATTTCCTGACCTGCAGCGGCGCGAAACTGCCGCTCAGGTTGGTGTCGCCGCTGGAGCCGGATTCGGTGGTGAACCGCAACACCTATTTCAGCGTCAGGTTCGACGAGCAGGGCCGCATGGTGTTGTGCCGCAAGATGGTCTACGGCGAAATCGGACTCGAGCATCGCTATGCCTATTACGACAGCGGCGCATTGCGCCGTGCCGAAATCGACACCGAGGACGAAACCTGCGTGGTCGAATTCGACGAGCAGGGCGCGATACTGTAGCGGGTGTCGTTAGTGGCTGGGGTTGTGCGTGGTGAAATTGATCACGCTGATGCCCGGCGCATCGTGCGAGGAGCACGCGCCCTTGATGTTTTCGCCGAGGCTCATTTCGGCTTCGTAGAGCAGGTTGAAGGCTTCGACGTAGTCCTTGGCTTCGGCCATCGTGCGTGCCGTGCGCCCGCCTTCGTTCTCGGCCTGGACATCCACTCCCGCGGCCAGCAGCACTTCAATTACCCCGGCCTGGCCATAGCCGGCCGCCAGCATCAGCGGTCGCGTGCCATAGGCGATCCGGGTTTCGATCTCCGCGCCGGCATCGATCAGCATGCTCACGATCTCGGGGAAGCCCTGGTCGAGGTCGTAGTTGTAGATGGCTTTCATCAGGGCGGTCCAGCCTCGACAATCCGTCGCATTGACGTCTGCGCCGGATTCGAGCAGCGCATCGACCAGGTCGAGGTGGCCATTGCCGGCAGCCAGCATCAGTACGGTGACGCCTTCGTCGTTGCCGACGTTACAGTCAGCGCCGCCTTGCAACAGCGCATGGGCGCCTTTTAAATCGCCAGCCAGTACCGCATCGAATAATTCGGTGGACATAATTTCTCCTCAGTCGAGGTTAACGGTTTACGTTGAATTGTAATAATATCCGACTATAATAGTCAACAGTTAGGGATGGGTAGCAGGGGGGGCGTTCAGCCGGGCCGGTTTAGTGCCGGCGGCTGACAGGAAATGCATTCCATGTTTTTCCGGCATGGGATGGACAGGCCACCTGTAAGGATACAGGCAGCCTGGTTACTATAAAAGGAGAACTGCCATGTATGAACCTGTTCAGATACCCTTTGGGGCAAAGATGCTGTTTAACACGCTCAAGCTCAAACCCGGCGTGGAAATGGATGATGTCGAGCTGGCGCTGGGCGAGATGTGCAATGTCGTGAAAAATACCTATGGCGACGAAAAGGGCGGATTCATCGCCGGCCAAGTGTTCAAGTTCTCGGGCTTCGTTTCGGACGAGGGGTCGCTGGGACCATCCAGGGGGGCGGACGACCATATCGCCATTGTCACCTACTGGCATTCGTTCGAGCAGCACGAAAAGTCGCATGCCGACCATGTCTTCAAGGAAAAATTTTCTGCGCTGGGCGAAATGTGCACCGACAGCAAGGAGTTGGGATATGACATGCTGTGGCAAGGTGTGCC